>JAFGNQ010000225.1 GCA_016926925.1 Candidatus Aminicenantota bacterium | reverse complement strand
GTCCAAATCCTCTATCCCGTCACCGATCTTTCCGTAATGGGTATCTTTGAACTCTTCTCCCATCTCCCCCGTTTGAAAAGAATTTTCGACAGAATCAAAAAAGAAGTCCGCACGAAAAAACCGGCAGCCGCTCTTCTCATCGACTCTCCCGACTTCAACCTGCGAATGGCGAAAGTTCTGAAAAGAGAATCCGTTCCGGTCCTCTATTACATCAGTCCAACCGTTTGGGCTTGGAGGAAAGGCAGGCTGAAAACCATCAAAAAATTTGTGGACCGGATGATGTTGATTTTCCCCTTCGAGGAGACGTTTTACAGGGAAAACGGAGTCGAAGGCGTTTATGTGGGGCACCCCTTGTGCGAGAGCTTGAAAACGGAACTCTCCAGAGAAGAATTCTTATGCAAACACGGCATCCGTCCGGACAAAAAAATAATCTGTCTCATGCCGGGAAGCCGGATGAGTGAGATCAAGTACCATATGCCCATCCTGATGAAAAGCACACAAAAAATGGCAGAGGATTTCTCAGCAGAGTGCATCCTGGTTCTGGCTGAAGGCTTGGACGAGAGAAACATCAGCGAGCATCTGCAAGGTGGTTTAAAGAATGTTCATGTCCTCAAAGAAGACCGTTATGAGTCCATGGCCTACAGTGATTTGATCCTGACATCATGCGGGACAGCCAACCTGGAAGCAGCTCTATTGGGAACACCGTTCATCACCTTTTACAGGATATCACCCTGGAGTTACAAGCTGGGGCTTCCGTTCGTCAAAACCAGAACATACAGTATCGTTAACATTCTGGCCGGCCGGAGGATTGTGCCGGAATTGATCCAGACACAGTTTACGGTCGCAAACCTACTGAATGAAGCGGCAAGAATTCTCGAGTCGCATGCTCTCCGCACAGAAATGTCTGAGCAGTTCAAAAGAATCAGAGATACGCTGGGAACGAAAAAAGCCTCGGAAAACGCATCTGCAGAACTCGAGAGAATCCTTGAAATCGGGGTTAAATAAACGAGCTCATTCAAGCACAAAGTTCATCTTGTCCGATAACTTTATGCCGCATTCCGCAACACTGCCGGCCTTCAACTCCAAAACATACATAGCTGGAACTCCGGGTGTATAGGAAGGACAAGGATCCCTTTTACATGGAGGAACTCTCTCTTCGATGTGGACAATCTGCTTCGCACTGTTCAGCCAAAGAATATCGATGGAGACGACCATGTTTTTCATCCAGAATGAATGCTTGCCTTCCTCTTCAAAAATGAAAAGCATTCCCTGATCCGAATTCACCGTTTCGCGGAACATGAGCCCCATAGCCCTTTCAGAATCGGAAACAGCCAGTTCGGCCGTAACGATCTTCCCGCCCGGCAAAAAGACCTGCACAAATTTCTTTGTGGTCGTTAGTCCATAACTCAAGAAAACGAATAACGCCAAAAATACGGAAAACATCTGTTTCATCGCGAATCTCTCAGATCTAAAATTTCTATAGCCCGATCTTGCCTCCAAGCTCAGCCTCAATGAGGTGTTACGAGCGGGACAAAGCGCACAGGCAATAGCTTTTTGCTTTTAAATTTTCTTTTTTCACGGGTTATGAGTATCAATTCTTGAAATGAATCTCCGACAGGTACAATCATCCTGCCGCCGGTTTTGAGCTGTCCCTTTAATTTCTCCGGCACTTTCGCAGGAGCCGCCGTCACCATGATCGCATCAAAAGGGGCGTTGTCGGCCCAGCCCAAATTCCCATCACCGATTCTAAAATCAATATTGGAGTAGCCCTCATTGCGTAGAATCTCTTGTGCGTTGAGGGAAAGCTCTTTGACGAATTCAACCGTGCAAACTTTTTTCACAATTTCAGCCAGAACAGCAGCCTGATATCCCGAGCCTGTTCCAATTTCCAGAATTTTATCATCGTCGGATAAATGCAGCGTCTCCGTCATATAAGCCACGATATAGGGCTGTGAAATTGTCTGCCCTTTTCCTATCGGGAGAGGCTCATCGTTATAGGCGTATTTTCTCATGTTTTCCGGCACAAATTTGTGTCGAGGAACCTTCCTCATCGCTTCGAGCACCCGCTTGTCCTTGATTCCTCTTGCCTTGAGCTGTGTGTCGACCATGGCCTCGCGAGGGATTCGATAATTCTTCATTTCCCCGTAATTCTAATTCCTAGGCTTTAAATCCCCCGCTTTGTTGCGCCGGGCAGGGATTTTGCACTGTTTTGATTATACTCCAAGTCACAGCCGACGCTCAACATTTTCCCGCTAAAAGGCTTTTGGATTATTCACGAGTCGAGATGGCGGCAGGTACGGAGCGTCGGCCCATGAACCGTGGTCGTTCGCTGCGAACGGACGGTAGCGAAGCAGGTTTTAATAAGCTTTTGCGAAGTAGGCCGCTCCCTCTTCCGCCTCTTTCCCGCAAAGAATGCACGTTCTCCCAAGCTTCGGGCTGTCTTCTTCCTTGACGATAACGCGGATGGTGGCCATGGTTTCTTCTTTGATCTTCTCTTCACAAGCAGGATCGCCGCACCAGCAGGTCCTGATGAATCCTCTCTTGGATTCCAAGACGGACTTGAACTCTTGATAGTCCCCGACCTCATGCGTGTTTTCTTTCTGAAAAGTCAGCGCCTGATCGAACATCCGCTTTTGTATATCTCTCAATATAGCCGACAGTTTCTCTTCAAGTGATTCGAGCGGCAGCGTCTCTTTGTTTCCGTTATCCCGCCTGACCGCCACGGCTTGATTGTTTTTAATGTCTCGCGGACCGATTTCGATTCTCAGCGGAACGCCTCTCATCTCCCATTCCGAAAATTTCCAGCCGGGCGTAAACTCCTCTCTCGCATCCAGATGGACACGCAATCCTTTCTCTTTAAGACCCATCTCGATTTTCTGGGCTACGGGAAGCACGCTTTCCCGCCAATCACCTAAAGTAATCGGCACAACGACAACCTGGATCGGAGCTATGTTGGGAGGAAGCTTCAACCCGGAATCATCACCGTGACTCATAATCAAGGCCCCTACGATACGCGTAGACATCCCCCAAGATGTCTGCCAGACATACTGAATTTTTTGAGTGCGGTCCTCAAACCGGATGTTAAAGACTTTGGAAAAGTGCTGGCCGAGATTGTGCGATGTTCCCATTTGCAGGGCTTTTCCATCCGACATCAAACCCTCGATGGCGTAAGTGGCTAAGGCTCCTGCAAATTTCTCTTTCTGCGACTTAACTCCGGAGATCACGGGGATGGCCAATTCAGTCTCTGAAAACTCTTTGTACATTGCCAAACTCTTCAGTGTCTCGTCCTGAGCTTCCTCGTATGTCTCATGGGCCGTATGTCCCTCTTGCCAGAGAAACTCCGTAGTCCTGAGAAAAGGACGCGTCACTTTTTCCCAACGGACAATATTGGCCCATTGATTTATCAGAACTGGCAGATCCCGCCAGGATTTGATCCACTTGGAATACATGTTTCCGATGATCGCCTCGGAAGTGGGGCGTACGGCCAGCCTTTCCTCGAGCTCCTCCTGACCTCCCCATGTTACCCAGGCTACCTCCGGAGAAAATCCCTCTAAATGCTCTGTTTCCTTTTGAAGAAAACTCTCAGGTATGAAGAGCGGAAAATAGGCATTAACATGGCCGCTTTCTTTAATCCTCCGGTCAAGAAGGTTTTTTGCATTTTCCCAGATAGCGAATCCATAGGGCCTGATGACCATCATTCCTTTCATGGGGGCATAATCCGCAAGTTCCGCTCTCCGGATGATTTCTCCGTACCATTTCGAAATATCTTCACTCTTAAGAGTTATTTGTTTAACAAAACGTTCATCTTTGCTCACCGTAATCTCCTGGCCGAAATGCTTGGTCATTCTAGCCGCAGGCGTTATTTTTGTCAAGAAAGGGGGTGAGGTACGAAAACCGAAAAAATCACCCTCACAAATGGAAGAGGACTTTTGGCACAGAGTCCTATATATAGTGGAAATAGTGTTCTCATTATACAATATGTTGTGTTTATATGAATCAGCCCGTCGTCTAATTTCTTCGAATTCAATCACATACGGAGGCCGATGCCGAAAGGTTGAAGAACAGCTCCGGTCGATTCTTGCGAATCCAAAATATCCATAGCTCGGGGGCGTCAAATAACTCCGGTTGTCAGCGAACCTTGACACCCACAGATGTCTACTTTATAGGGGTGAACCGAGGTGATTGGCGAGCCGAGGGAAATTCACCCCTCATTTCATCCAAAAGGGTGATTGACCCTTTGTCAAGCTGTGTGGCATTCTAAATTTGCCATCAAAAAAGGAAAAAAGGAAGCGGCAATGTCGAACGAAATGGTCAACAGTTTTAACTTCAGTAACGCCTTAAAGGAACAGGGATTTAATTTATCCCTGCCGACACTGGTTGAGGGAACAGAAATGTCGGGGGAAACATTCCAAGAAAAGACTGTCCTATCCTACATCAGTCACCATGGTTCTTCGTTCTGGCTGACCAAAACAGTCTCTCTCGGAAGCGAGCTCAAGCTCATCATCGACCTTCCTCCAAAGCTTGCCGATAAAAAAGATCTCAAGCTCATCATCAAAGGAAAAGTGATCTTCGTAGAAGCGACAAAAGGCAAGGAAGCCAAACAGCGGGTGTCACTCAAATTTGACAGCAAATATATCATCGACAGCAAAGCCCGCTGATTCCTATCCATCAAATCATCCATCCTCTTTCAATCCGTGATTAGTCCCTGTATATACTCAGTAAAGAGAGAAATCACAGATAGAAAAAACCTATTCCCCAAATGTTAGAGGGATGTTAAAAACACGACGGCCTCTAAGAGAAGGAATGATATCAAGAGGAGGCACTCCAGGTTAGTCGTAGATTTAACCTTTCTCGATGATAAAGAAGAGATAAAAATCACCCTGGGATTCATCCTGAAAAGCGATTGATTCAAAGTTTCATATCTGTGACAATGAGCCAGAAATGGATTTGAACAGTACTATCGGAAAAGGCTCATATCACATCAAGCCTAAGCCTCAGCGAAGAGAACGCTACTTCGAGCTTGTTCTCTGCGCAGTGGTCACAGGTTTGAATGCAAAAGGCGAAGAATTCACAGAGAGGACGAAGATTTCGTCCATCAGTGCCCAGGAGGCTTCATTCTGGCTGACGAACAAAGTTACCACCGGGGCCAAAGTCAGCCTCTGTGTGGAGGTTCCTAAAACACTCATTCTTGAGTCCCACTTAGCTATGTCCCTATCCGGCGATGTCGTATACATCCAAAACGGCGTCAATCGCAGCAAAAAACAGCTCATTACACTCCGCCTGGATAAGTCCTTCAAAATTCAAAAAGCTTCTTAATTCTGCCTCTTCCCTCCCCCCGGCACAAAACTTCACTCGCTAATTCTTGACATTGAAATACTGATCTTATAACATATCCCCAAAAATGAAAGGTATATAAAAGGTCTCATAGGGGGAAAAAATCACAGCGATGACAACTAAAAAACCACAAAAAAAAGATGACCGGAAAATACGTCTTTTGATCTATTGCACATCCGACCTGATCCTCTCAGGAATTCTCAAAGCATTGGACTCAGACAAAGAAATCGAGGTAGTCAACATCGATAAGAGTACCATCGATTCCTTTCTCGATTCCATTAGAAATCTCTTACCTCATGTCGTCCTCTTTGCCAATTCCGAACCGCTGCCGAACATAAGAGAGATATGCAAAGCGATCAGAGATGTCTCGGAGGACCCAAAAAAATCACAACTCATGCTGCTTGGAAACATCCCATCCCATGAAGAGGTTGTCAGTTTGATGAATGTCGGTGTCCGCGGTTATTTCGATCTGAATGACCCGTCTGACCACCTCCCCGAAGCTATTCGAATCGTACATAGAGAAGAAATCTGGCTTCCCCGCGATAAAATGAGCAGCATCATGGATCGCATCATCTCGGTCGTTGGCCGGGATCTGAAGGAGAAAACACTCGATCAGCTCACACCCACGGAATTCCAAGTTCTCAGACTCATCGGACAGGGAAAAAGCAACGATGAGATCGCCCAGGCGATGTTTATCAGCAAGAACACCGTCCGATCGCACATCAAAAGCATTTACGCAAAGCTCGACACCCACAGCCGCCTCCAACTCGCCCTTTACGCCATCAACTCTGCGCTGTTTTAATCCGGAAGAGGAATAGAAGATGAAAAAAGAAAAAACAAAAGAAAAAACCAGAGAAAAAGGGAAAAAAGTTAAGGCCGAAGAGAAAAAAGTCATCTTGGCTCGTATCGACAGAAAGTCGGACCGGAGGCAGGAATGGCGGTTTGAGCTTCCCCTTTCTGCTTTGGTTGAAGGGAAGCTTCCTAAAGGCGACAAGTTCCAGGAGAAAACGATCATCGAAAATATCAGTTCCGGCGGAGCCTATTTTTCCCTTGATTCGGGAGTCACACTCGGATCCAAGCTCAACCTCTCAGTCGACATACCGGAAAAAATAACCGGCGGGAAAAAAACGACGATTCATCTCGGAGGCCTCACCGTCCGTCTCGAAAAACTGGATAAAAAAGGAAAAAAACAAATGATCGCCTTAAGTTTCGACGAAGATTTCCAGTTCCTGAACGACGAAGATTAGATTCCACCGAGTTTTATCCGCAATCCTTGTGCCTCCCGGCACCCAAAGGACTTCGAAAAAGATAGGTGATTAAGACCATGCTGTTGGCTGCATTGACTGGAGGCATCGCCTCGGGGAAAAGCATGGTCGCCGGTGTCTTCGAGGAACTCGGATGCTACATCCACCATGCCGATGCTGTCGCCCATGAGTTGATGGAACCCCATAGACCCGCTTGGAAGGCTGTTGTCGCCCATTTCGGACCGGACATCCTCGGGCCCGACAACACAATCAACCGGGAAAAGCTTGGCGCCATCGCATTTTCAAAAAAAAAGGAACGCCGATTCCTCAACGAGCTGCTGCACCCCCTTGTTATGGAGCAGAAAAAAGACATCATCGTCAGGCTTCGAAAGGAAGGACATTACAAGATATTCGTCTCGGAGGCGGCTCTTACAGTGGAAGCCGGCTATGCGGATTTCTTCGATAAAATCATGGTCGTCTACTGTCCCAAAGAGGTCCAAATCGTCCGGTTGATGGAGCGGGATCGCATCAGCCGGAAAGAGGCCTTAAAAAAATTGCAGAGCCAGATGCCGGCAGAGGAAAAGCTCAAGTACGCCGATTACGTCGTCGATACTTCCGGAACGATCGAAAGCACGGTCGAGCAGGCAGAGAAAGTTTTCCGGAGCCTTATGTCGGATTATGAAAACAAGTCCCTAGTATAGATAAAAAATACCCCAAAAATAGGATTGGAGCGCCAGGTCTTTCAGACACTTAGATCCGATCTCAAAGATTTGAGAGCAGCAGCCAGAAGCGGGATCATGATTTCGTGATGACCGATAAAGTAAAACCCCCTGCCTTTTCCTTTTAGCGGTCTTTTCACGACATTTTGCTGCGGCCTGTAGTGACTGATGAAATCGAACACAGCCGTGGAAAAATGTGATAGGGTCCGACCTTTATTCCGAACAAAAGAAACCGCTTTGAGAAAGATCTCCGGCAAAACGACTGCTGAGCCTGCATTTATAAAGACTCCCCCTCCCTCGAGCCTTTCAACGAGGGAACAAAAAAGGAAAAAATCGTTCAGGGTGGACTTCCCTACTGCCGCTCCACTGACATCCGGATGGAAGTGGATGATATCGGTACCGATAGCCACGTGAACGGTGACGGGAACGCCAAGGTCATAAGCCGTTGCGAGGAGACTCGAATTTTTGTGCGGGAACTTCGAGGAGGAGATCATTTTACCAACGGACTCACCCAAACCGAGGTTTGCCCTAGAGCCGGCATTGATGGCCTTATTCAACATCTCCCCTGTTTCTTTGGCCATGCCGAAATCCCCGTCCTTGAGCTGAGCGCCCACGTCTTCCGAGGTATGACCCGCATAGGCGATCTCAAAGTCGTGGATGATTCCAGCCCCGTTCATAGCCAGGGCATCGATCCAACCCCACTTCATCAAATCGATGAGAACCGGATTTAAACCCACTTTGATTACATGGGCACCCATGGCGAAAATGACCGGCTTGTTTCTCGATTTCGCTTTTTGGATGGACCGGATAAAATCTTTAAAATCTCTTCCGGTCAGGATGTCTGGAAGAGACTCGATGAATTGCATGAAGGCAGAATTTCCCGAAACAACTTTCGCGAAACTTTCGGATTGCACCAGGCTTTTCCGCGAGCGCAGAGAGTAAGTCTTGATGCCCTCAGGAGAAAGGCGTTTTATTTTGGATTTTGGCATTGTAAAAGTTTCACCTTACTGGGTACAACCATCCTTTCAGATTCAACGGAACCAGAGAATGGGGAGTTTCGGAGTGCACAATTCAAAAAAGGTTTTTCAGGTCCTGACCCGGTCTGAATTTTATCCTTTTCCCTTTTTTGATTTTGATTTGTCTTTTGCGCCGGATATCTCTTCCGAAGCCTGTTTTTTTATCGACTACTTTAAGGCTGGCAAATCCTCTGATCTCGATTTTTTCATCGTTGGAAAGAGCGTCCTTCAAGGCGGAAAGAACCGACTCAACGATTATTAATGATTTTGCCCTGTTGAACTCAGACTTTTCTTCGATTGCAAGGGCGATATCATTCTTGATCATCGGAAACTCCTATTAGGTGCTAATATTTTTAACTTACTGATAATAAAAAGTCAAGCATTGATTGTTTGTTAGATAATTTAGTCTTCATCTGTTTCGGAAGTATGCAATTTTTCTTATAAGTTTTTTTCCATTCTTCAACCCATTTTCGCCTCCGTTCTTTATTCTGTTTCCAACTTCAGCCTGGGCTTTCATCGTTTTCCATCTCATCCATTATTTCCTTGTCCCGGCATCCGGTCGAAAAGCATAGAATCAGGGCCAATGGCAGAATCATGCAAAGTTTTCTCATCTAACCTTCCTTAAAAGCTGACGGATAAATTAAATATCGACTCAAACTGCCTATCAAGTTAGCCGCAAGTTATTCCATTTAAAAGTGCTTTAGGTGTAAGATATTGTTGAATATTTTGTTTTTCGCCTTAGAATAAATCCGTACTCAGAGTCAGCTATTAAGAAGTACGGGCCTTATTGACTTGGTAGGAATTGGCTCTTATAATGAAGTCAGCGTGAAAAGCAAAATTCTGGTGATTCCCCTGATTCTGCTCCTCACTGGTCTGAGCTACGGGGCGATCATCAAAATCACAGTCGATGCTCCCATCCATCCCATCACTTCGGAATACATCCGGAAATCGCTCGAAAAAGCGGATAACGAAAACGCATCCATGATCATAATCACGCTCAACACTCCCGGCGGTCTGGACTCCTCCATGCGGGAAATTATCGAGAGCATATTGCATACGGAAACGCCTGTCGTGGCCTATGTGAGTCCCAGCGGTGCCCGTGCCGCTTCGGCGGGTTTCTTTATCGGTATTGCCTGCGATCTGTTTGTCATGGCACCGGGAACCAACACAGGAGCGGCCCACCCTGTCGGCGTCGGCATTACCGGACAACAGATGGATGAAACCATGGCTGAAAAAGTGACTCACGACGCAGCCTCCTACATCAAAACCATTGCTGAAAAAAGAGGGCGTAACATCCAGATGGCCGAAGACGCCGTCAGAAAAAGCCTGTCATACACAGAAAAGGAAGCCTACGAAGGCAACCTGATCGAATTCATTGCCAATAGCGAACAGGAAATCATCGATCACTTCGACGGCAAGACCATCACAAAGTTTGACGGCAGAAAGATGGTCCTGGCTCTAAAGGGAGAGACCATAGCCGAAGTGCCTAT
>JAFGNQ010000224.1 GCA_016926925.1 Candidatus Aminicenantota bacterium | reverse complement strand
AGGTTTCTCCCGGGGAGATGAGGTCGGGATATTTGGCAGTACCCGAGATGAGCGATCCGGGATGTTTCATCCCGGTTACGGTCATTAACGGAGCTCAAGAAGGAAAGGTATTGGCTCTCGTAGCCGGTGTTCACAGCTACGAGTATCCTCCGATTCTTTCTCTCTACCGGCTCAAGCATATGATCGACCCGCAAAATCTGGCGGGCACCCTGGTTCTGGTGCACATAGCCAATCTTCCCGGTTTTCAGAAAAGGATTATTTACTACAATCCCTTTGATTGGAAAAATTTGAACCGTGTGTTCCCGGGAGATCCGAAAGGCAGCTCGGCCCAAAGAATAGCCTATGTCCTGACCGAAGAAGTTGTGAAAAAATGCGATGGTTTGATAGATCTTCACTGTGGCGATGGCAATGAAGCCCTCATTCCCTATTGTTATTGGATGCTGAGCGGTGACAGAAAGTTGGATAAGATCACTCAGGATATGGTCCTTGCCTTTGGGATAAAGCATATCATAATCGATAAATCCCGGACAAAAGAAATCACCCAATCCAAATACTTGGGAAACACCGCCGTCCTGTTGTCCAAGCCTGCAATCACTACGGAATCCGGATATCTCGGAAGGACCGATGAGGAAGACGTCACTCGCAACCTCGAAGGTATTTTGAGCGTGATGAGATATTTCCGTATGATTGAAGGAGAGCCGGAATTCGTTGCGGATCCGGTCTGGATCGACGAATATGAGGTCATTTACTCGGATGTGGATGGACTTTTCTATCCGGAAACCAAAATGGGATATTATGTGACGAAAGGAGAAAAGGTCGGCTATGTGACGGATTACCTGGGAAATGTGGTGAGGGAATTCCGCTCTCCCTTTACGGGAATAATCCTGTACATAATCAACACGCCTCCCGCCAATAAGAATGAGCCGCTCTTCGAGGTGGGCAGGATCAAGAAAGAATAGCTCAGATAATATTCTATGACGATGGTAAAGCTCAGGGGTGCTATTTTCGATATGGATGGAACCGTAGTCGACGTTCCTTATGACTGGAAGCAGATTAAGGAAGAATTGAAGACTCAGGGAAAGCCGATTCTGTCTCACCTTCAGAGTTTGGCCGAGCCTGACAAGTCGGCCAAATGGAAGATTCTCGAAAAGCATGAGAATCAGGCTACCAGGAAGGCGGTGCTGAAAAAGGGCATGAAGGATTTCCTGAGGTATCTCAAAGAACGAAGTTTGAAAACAGCGCTTGTAACCAACAACTCACGGAAAAATGTTCGGTACATTCTCGAAAAGTTCGACTTGGATTTTGACATCGTTCTTTCACGTGAAATGGGATTGTGGAAGCCGTCCGGAGCCCCTTTCTCAGCTGTTTTGAAAGCCCTTAAACTCAGCAAAGAGGAGTGTTGTGTGATAGGGGATACATTTTTCGACATCGAAGCAGCCAAGGATGTCGGGATCCGTCAAGTCTTTATCTTGAACGAGGACAGGGATAAGTTCGTCTCCACTCAGGCAAGAATTTTTCCGACGGTGCAGGATTTGGAAAAATATATCGAACCTTTGCTTTAGGCTCGTTTATTTTTTTCAGCACACCGGATGCCTCTCGGATTGAGACATTTGTTACAGGAAATGCATTCAGCTTGATTCGTTTCACCTGTGCGGAATTTATTGACCAGGAAGGGATCCCATATAAATGGACGGCTCATGGAAATGAGATCCACCTTTCCTGCTCTGAGAAATCCTTCCATAACGGTCAATGTTCTGATTCCTCCGAGTCCGAATACAGGGATGGAAACAGCGGATTTGACTCTGGCGGCATTGGGGACGAAATAGCCTTCCTCTTCTTCCGGAAAAGGTCCCTTCCACATGGAGTCTTTTTTCGCTTCCGCCATACCCCCGCTGACTTCCAAGCCGTCAATGCCTGCCTTCTCCAGAATTCGTGATATTTTTATACTCTCTTCCACTTCCAGTCCCCCTGGAAGATAGTCCGTTGCATTTATTTTGACGATTATGGGGTACTTTCTACCCAACCGAGACCGAATCCCTTGCACGATATCTGTAACGATGCGCAGCCTGTTCTCGAGACTTCCGCCGTAGGCGTCCGTTCTCCGGTTTGTGTAAGAGGATAAAAAGCTGCTCAAGAGATAGCCGTGGGCTGCATGAAGCTGAATCCCGTCAAAGCCCGCGAGTTCAGCCCTGTTCGCAGCCTGGATAAAATCATGGATTGTTTTGCTTATGTCTTCCGGCATCATCTCCCGAGGCATCACTTTGTACACAGGCTCGAACACTGAGGAAGGGGCCAGGGGAGTGCAGCCGCAGAGCTTTTCTTTAGTCTGGCGACCGGCGTGGGCGAGCTGAAGAAAAATACAGGACCGGAAACGGTGCACCTCTTCCGTCAGTTTTTCCAATCCATCGATACAACTCTCATCATACACACCTGTCTGATAGGGACTGGCTTTTCCCTCCGGGCTGACATAGGCATGGCCGGTGATGATCAGCCCGACCTCGCCTTCAGCCAGGTCTCTGAAAAGCGACAGCTGTCTATCCGTTATTGAGCCCTCGGACGAGGCCATAAAATCCTGTGTCGCCGACCGGACAAAACGATTTGGAACGGAAACGCTGCCGATGGAGACCGGTGTAAAAAGAATGGATTTATTCTTCATCTTCGCCTTTCATTCCCAGGATTGCGTGGCGATAGGCGATGATATAACAGATTTTGCTAAAAGCCAAATCGACTTTTGTTTCAATGAAGGGGAGGAGTGCTCGTCATAGTTCGTTTTCGTCGAAGACCCCCCCACCATCCACCATGCGACTTATTCGGATAACGGCACGGTATAAAGAGATATTGTCTTGATTTAAGGTAAAGAATGGATGACAATATAGGATCAAAAAAATGGCAAGCAAGGTTTATTTCGTTAGGGCGGCCCGGCAGGACGGAAACGATCTGCTGTCCCGCAAAGTGCTCAGGGTTTTCTCCGAGGTGGGGCCGGACATTGAAGTCAGGAAAGACGACTTCGTCGCCCTCAAAATCCACTTCGGAGAGAAGGGGAATCAGGGATACATCCGCCCGGATTGGCTATCCGGCATCATCGATCTTCTAAAAAAAAAGACCTCACGTCTCTACATCACGGATACAAATACCCTCTACAGGGGGCAAAGGTCGAATTCGGTCGAACACCTCTTACTGGCGGCCGAACACGGTTTTTCCCTCGAAAAACTCGGCATTCCGGTCATCATCGCCGACGGATTCATCGGGAGAGATACCGAGGAGATATCCTCCGGCCGACAGAGGATTCAGAAAGCCAAACTGGCCGGTGCTTTTCTGAATACCGATTATCTCGTATGCCTGAGTCATTTCACAGGCCATTTACTGACCGGCTTCGGAGCGGCCATTAAAAATCTGGGTATGGGTTGTGCTTCCCGAGCAGGGAAGCTCGATCAGCATTCCGTCGTTCACCCCTGGATCAAGGCCAAAGCATGCAAGAACTGTTGGCTTTGCATGGAGTACTGTCCGGCCAATGCCATCGAACAGGGAGAGGCAAGTGCCGTCATCATCGATGAAAAGTGCATCGGCTGCGGAGAGTGTCTCGTTATCTGTAATGCAGGGGCCGTTAAGATGCGTTGGGATGAGGATGTAAGGCGCGTTCAGGAAAAGATAGCCGAGTATGCCTTCAGCGTGGGGCGCTTGTTTGAGGGCAAGCTTGCCTGTTTGAGCGTTCTCCTCCGCATGACGAAAAACTGCGATTGTATGTCCAAAGATGAGCCTGTCATCATAGAAGATATCGGTATCCTGGGCTCGTCCGATCCTGTAGCCATCGATAAAGCTTCCGTTGATTTGGTCAACCGGACATACGGCGAGGATCTTTTGCGAAAGACATGGAATGTGGATTGGTCCGTGCAGTTGAAGCACGCACAGGACCTCGGACTCGGCAGTATGGAGTATAAACTCATCGAGCTCACCCTCTGATCCTTCACTGTATGATCTTGCTTTACTCCAATAGTGAATATCGCTATAATGGGCTTTGCTCAATCAGGATCGAGGCTGTATTGACAGGGTATAGGGGTTTGCAGTCCCTATGTGAAGCCTTAATGAATGATCCAAGCGCAACGGGGAGTAGCGCAGCCTGGGTAGCGCACAGCGTTCGGGACGCTGGGGTCGTGGGTTCAAATCCCACCTCCCCGATATTTTCTTCAATTATCCCGTCGACATGATAAGTTTCCTTCTGGATGAGATCAAAGATGACTCCTTTTGTGGATTTTTCCCTTCCCTGAAGTTTTTTTGCGCTTCAATACTGTTGCTTAAGATAAAATTTTCAGACTGCGCCTTGGGTGATTAAAGCGACTTCAAGAGTAAGTTTATAATACGGCGTTTGCCTTTGATTGAAAGGAGAGGCGACGGATGTCCTACAAAGAAATTAAAAAAGATATTCCCGCAACCGAGGCCGATGTAAGTCAGCTCCAGGAAACCGTCAGGTGCATTCTGGAGAACGTGAAGGAAGAGGGGGATCATGCCCTTTATTACTACGAGAAGAAATTTGACGGCTATGAACCTGATTCTTTTCGCGTGACTGCAGAAAAAGCTTCAAAAGCCCGGGAGAGTCTTCCCCCTGAAATCATCGGGGAACTGGATTATGCCATCGATCAGGTTACTGCTTTTGCCCAAGCTCAGAAAGCCAGTATGGCGGAATTTGAAAAGGAGATCGGCACAGGGATCAGAATGGGACAGCGGATTATTCCCGTTCAATCCTGTGGCTGCTACGTTCCGGCAGGCCGTTATCCCTGTCTGACCTCAGCCGTTATGTCGGTGATACCCGCCAAAGTTGCCGGTGTCGACAGGGTGATTGCCTGCTGCCCTCCGGGAAGAGACAAAGGAATCAATCCTGGGATACTTTACACCATGCACAGAATGGGTGTAGACGAAATCTATTGCTTTGGCGGAGCACAGGCCATAGCCGCATTCGCTTACGGGACAGATACGATTCATCCTGTGGATCTGATTGTCGGGCCGGGAAATCAATATGTCATGGAGGCCAAACGCCAGGTCTTCGGCACGGTCGGCATCGACTT
>JAFGNQ010000223.1 GCA_016926925.1 Candidatus Aminicenantota bacterium | reverse complement strand
TAAATGTCGATATTTTTTACCCTTCGGGCGAGCCGATCTTACTACAAAGCCTTCGTTGCAGCCCACTTGCGGTAGGCTTACTACAGCTTCGTGGGCTGCGGCCTTGCCTTTGCAGTAACCTCGACTCGTGAACACTCCAGGTTTCTGGAATGTTCATAAAAAATATCGACGTATTTATTTCAAGACATTTTCATCCTAAATGTCGATATTTTTTACCCTTCGGGCGAGCCGATCTTACTGCAATTTATCTATTATTGCTTATCGGTTTTTCCAAACCGGGGATCTTTTTTCCATAAAGGCTTTCAGTCCTTCGTGTGCATCTTCAGAGGCCATCAGTTCTTCGAGGTAGATTTTTTCAATTTTTTCCAGTCCCTCCTGAAAGCTTTTCTCCAATCCCAAATTAAGACCCTTTTTTGAGTATTTCAACCCCACGGCACTCAATTCCCTGATGGGTTTGAGAAACTCATCCAACGCAGTTTCGAAAGAGTCCAGTGGAACCACTTTATTGATCAGCCCGATGCGCTCCGCTTCTCCGGCACCGATGATTTTCCCTGTGAAGAGGAGCTCGGCGGCCTTCTTCAAACCGACGAGTCTCGGCATGACCAGCAGTGCAATAGGAGGAAAAACAGCGAGTTTGATCTCCGGTTGCCCGATCTTCACATTGTCTGCGGCGAAGATCAAGTCGCAAAAGATGGCCACTTCGCATCCGCCCCCCAGCGTCAGCCCTTTGACCGCGGCCACCGTGACCTGATCCAGATTGGCCATGTTGCGGAAGATGTCATGGAATACCCGGATCATCTCATCGACTTTATCTTCCGTGTGATCGGATACATCCACTCCCGCGGAAAAAGCCTTTTCCCCGCTGCCGGTAAGAACCAGGATTTTGATGTCTCTGTTTCCCTTAAGCGAAGCAATCGCGTCGTTCATCTCGGCCATCGCAGCGATGTTGAGCACATTCACCGGAGGGCGGTTGATACTCAAGACGGCTGTGTCGCCTTTGATTTCGAACAGGATGTTGTCATAATTTTTTTGTGTCATGGCATTCCCCTTTCGCAGAGTTATCCAATAATGCGAATAGGCTGCATTTTGATCGCAGTATTAAATGAACTGTCATTTAAATGAAAATTGATATGATTTGCGCATACTTTCATATCATCTGCACCTTCCGCTGTCAACAGACAAATTTATCCCATATGCCTTATTTCATAATGATAACTTTCTCAAATGTGGTGCCTACCGTAATGAACTGCCTATGGGAATACAGTAACAGACAAGAATTGCTGTCGGCGAATCATCCACACTGGTTCTCCCACAAACTCCAAAACCGGATCTATTTCCTTCCTCTAGGGATGTTGCTGCGGCGTCTGAATGACTTCCGGGAATCTTCGATGTCTCTCTCTCATCGGCGATAAGGGTAAGAGATGCAATTGACCATGTCTTCTGCGGTATGGTAGATTCATTCGTGAAAAGTCTCGTTATGCGTGAGGATGGTCAAGCTTGAGACATCTGGGCCAATCGAATCTTATGCTCTCTCCCATCGGTCTAGGCTGCTGGCAGTTGAGCAAGGGGAAAGGTATCGGCGGGCGATTTTGTCGGGTTCTTGAAGATTCCGAGATCACGGAAATCGTTTCCGCAAGCCTTCGAGGAGGGGTCAACTGGTTCGATACCGCGGAATCCTATGGCTGGGGAGAATCGGAACGATCACTCTCGCAAGCACTCTTGAGATTAGGCAAGTCATCGGAGGATGTTGTCATCGCCACCAAGTGGATGCCGCATTTCAGGACCTCACGCTCTATTGTCGAAACAATCGACAAGCGTCTTGAAAATTTGAATGGCTTCTCCATCGATCTTTATCAAATCCACCATCCCAGATTTCTTTCGTCGCTCAAAGCTGAAATGAAAGCCATGGCGCAGCTTATCGATAAGCGCAAGATTCGTTATGCCGGAGTGAGCAATTATTCTGCCAAACGGATGAGAAGAGCCCACCTTGAACTCAAACAACTTGGTTACCACTTGATCTCGAATCAGGTGCGCTACAACCTTATCGACAGAAAGATCGAGACCAACGGTGTTTTGGATACGGCGCGAGAACTGGCTGTGGCCCTCATTGCCTATTCGCCCCTTGCGAAAGGACTGCTGTCCGGGAAATATTCCGGATATTCGGAATCGGTTCCGAATCCCTCCTTTCTTGGAAGGCGCTCTGTTCCTTCCTCATCCAAAAAGCCCAAAAACCTCCTGTCGCTTCTGGAGGCCCTTAAGGATTTGGCAGAACAGCACAAGGTCACTCCTGCCCAGATTGCCCTGAATTGGCTCATAAACTTCCATGAGGAGGTCATCTTTGCCATTCCCGGGGCCACGAATGCCGCTCAGGCAGAAGAAAACGCGGCTGCTATGAAATTCAGGCTCTCGAAAAGCGATTTGGCCTATCTCGATAGCAAATCCGCCGTGTTCAGGAATTGATATGGCGGATTTGAATGATTCACGAAATGCTCTGGGAAGAACGGCAATTCTTTGGGATTGAAATTTCCGGCGGTTAAAGGATACTCATATGGCTTTCATGGAAATTACCACGGATGTGGGGTGCAGAATATCCTGCAGCTACTGTCCTCAGGGCAAGCTGGTGAATGCCTATAGGACAAGAAGCCCCATAACACGTATGAGCTTCGATCATTTCAAAACGTGCATCGATAAAATCCCGACGGATGTCGGCATCATTTTTTCAGGATTTTGCGAACCATGGCAAAATCCGGCCTGTACGGAAATGCTGCTTTATGCGCACCGGAGAGGACATAAAATTGTCGTCCATACCACTTTGATCGGCATGAACGTGGAGGATGTCGTCGGGATCGAGTCCGTTCCCTTCAGGAATTTTGTGGTGCATTTGCCCTCCGAGCGGAGGCATGATGGATTATTAGGCGGGAAAGACTATTTGAAAGTCCTGGAAAAAATCTCCGAAAGCAGAATTCGGCCCAAATTCGTTGCGCACGGCAGAATCGACTCCCCTCGGCTCAAAGCGGCCTTGAAGAATCATATAAGGCATAGGTTGATATACACGCGGTCCGGCAATGTCGATGTCGACAAACGTCTGTCTCCGGTTAGGATGCGGGGACACATAAAATGCAGCAGGAATTTACGGGTCAACGTCCTGCTTCCGAACGGAGATGTCGTGCTGTGCTCTAACGATTTTGAATTGCGGCATATTTTGGGCAACTTGATCACGTCGGATTACCCTTCCCTTTTCCAGAGCGAAGCGTTCAGGAAAGTCTGTTCCGGCCTTAGGGCCGATACCCATGATATTTTATGCCGTTATTGTGATATGTTTGCTTACGATGGAGACGCTCTGGCCGCTTTCACCAATCCCCCGGCGTTTTTTTTAAAAAACTTACATGGTGTTCGGGACGTGAAAGACCTCTTCCGATTATCGTGGCGTCTGAATCTGAAATTGATGAGAAGACTCATTTTTATGGGCAAACATCAAGTCGAAGCCGCCATCTATCACAAAAAACGGCCGGTTTTGAATAATCCGATAAACAGGAACAAGCTCCAAAAGCGTGTCCATTCCTCAGAACATGCAGCAAAGAATCGAACGAATACGGATGCTTCAACTTTCCCGAATCGTGCTTCAGGAGAACACTGCGAACCGGAGCAGAAAAAAATGCATAAACACACAGGGAATAGGACATGACTTGTTTCTTGACTTGGGTCTGCATTGCTGTTATTTTGAGTACCTTGAAGGAAGAGGATTTGCTGGCTTTCCGCCGTAACTGGTCACACACCCAACCCAAAAGGGCCTAATCCTCTATTTTTTGAAGGAGGAAACATGACGGAGGAAAAGAAGTCTCTCATAAAAAAAATCCAGGCATCAGGCCACATGCGAAAAATCATGGCCGATTACTTCTATGAACTGGATAAAGCCCAAAAGGACGGCTCGCCGAAAATTGCATGGTGCACCAGCGTAGGACCGGCGGAACTCCTGCTAAGTATGGGCTTTCTAGTCTATTATCCCGAAAACCACGGGGCCATGTTGGGTGCTACCAGGACAGCGACCAATTATATACCCGTGGCCAATGCCATCGGCTACTCGCCCGACATTTGTTCTTATCTCACGAGTGATGTCGGGGCTTATATTAAAAAGGAATCGCCTCTTTCACGTGCTTATGAAGGCATAGAGGGTGTTCCTCTTCCTGATGTCCTGGTTTACAACACGAATCAGTGCCGCGATGTTCAGGACTGGTTCAACTGGTATGCAAGAGAATTGAAAGTCCCCTCTATCGGCATTACCACATACAGGAACATCGGCAATATCACCACAGAGCACCTCAAAAGTATTTCCAAACAGATGGAAGACATGATTCCGGATTTAGAGGAGATCTCCGGCAGCACATTCGATTTGGATAGATTCAAGAATGTGGTTAGTCTTTCTTATGATTGCACCCAGTTGTGGAAGAAAGTTCTGGAAACCAACACTTCCATCCCTGCCCCGATCAGTTTCTTTGACGAGACGATCCATATGGCTCCCGCTGTTGTCATGCGAGGAACGGAAACGGCTATCGAGTACTACAAAATCCTTCTCAAGGAATTGGAAGAAAAAGTAGCCGCCAAAGACGGAGCCGTTGAGGGGGAAAAATACCGCCTCTACTGGGAAGGGATGCCCATCTGGGGGAAATTGCGCAATCTGGCTGAACTTTTCATCGAGCTCAAGACGGCTGTCATTGCTTCAACCTACTGCAACAGCTGGATTTTCGACTCCTTCGATCCTGATGATCCCTTTATGAGCATGGCCCGGGTCTACACGGAGATTTTCATCGTCAGGGACGAGAATTTCAAAGAGAAATACATCGAGAAGATGGTCCATAAATACAACATCAACGGCATTCTCTTCCATGACGCAAAAACCTGTCCCAACAACTCCAACAACCGCTACGGCATGCCGGAAAGACTTGAAAGCAAGTTGAACATTCCTACTTTGACCATTAACGGTGACTTGAATGATTTGCGCTGCTACTCGGAGGAACAAGCCAAAACCAATATAGAAGCCTTCATCGAGCAGCTTGAGACATGATGAAGGAAAGGTATTTTGCGGGAGTCGACGTAGGAGCCTCGACGACCAAGGCGGTCATCATCGATCGCAGCGTCGCGGTCCTCGGCCACTCTGTGACCCATTCCGGTGCGGAT
>JAFGNQ010000222.1 GCA_016926925.1 Candidatus Aminicenantota bacterium | reverse complement strand
GTCGCCGAGGCGAAAAAGACCACGGCACCCGAGCATGAAAAAGTGGTCGGACTCGGGGGGCTCCATATCATAGGAACAGAAAGGCACGAAGCCCGCAGGATCGACAACCAGTTGAGAGGTCGAGCCGGCAGGCAAGGCGATCCCGGCTCCTCGCGATTCTATCTCTCCACTGAAGACGACCTCATGCGCATTTTCGCGAGCGACCGGTTTTCCGGATTGATGTCACGGATCGGTATGGAAGAGGGTGTTCCCATCCAGCACAAGATGATCAGCAAGGCTATAGAACGAGCTCAAAAGCAGGTCGAGGCACAAAATTTTTCGATCCGGAAACACCTCCTCGAGTACGACGACGTCATGAACAAGCAGAGAGAGTCCATCTACAGCTTGAGGAAGGAAATTCTTCATGGCAAGGACCTGAAAGACCGCATACACAAACTCATGGAAACCCTTGTAGATTGGGCCATGGAGACCCATACCGACAAGGACACTCCCCCGGACGAATGGGATGTGGAAGGATTCAAGAAGGCCATCGGCGCCCAATTCGGCCTTGACATCGACGAACTGAGAATCGACTGGGACGCGATCAACCACATCGAACTGCGAGAAAAGATGCTGAACGCGCTGCGGTCGGCTTACGATGAGAAAGAACAGATCATAGGCACAGAGCGGATGAGAGAGTTCGAACGGATGATCATGCTCCAGATCATCGATACCCAGTGGAAAGACCATCTTTTAGGGATGGACTACTTGAAAGAAGGGATCGGGCTTCGAGGATACGGACAGAGAGATCCCTTGGTCGAATACAAAAAAGAGAGTTATGATATGTTCCAGGGTATGATGGAGCGGATCGAAGACGAGACGATCCGGTACCTGTTCCTGTTAAAACCCGTTGAGGAGGAGAGGCTTCCGGAAAGGAAGGTACAGCCCATGTATTTCCAGCAGCCGCAGAATGTTCCCGCCCAGAAGTCGAAAAAGGCCAGGACCACGATTCCAAAAAAAAGAAAGAAAAAAAAGAAAAAATAGGGGGAGACATGTTAGACCAGAAAATCGAGGAAGGACTGACATTCGATGATGTGCTCATTCTGCCGGCAAGCAGCAATGTCCTGCCTTTGGAAGCAAACATCGGCACAAGACTCAGCCGGAATATTACCCTAAACGTTCCCCTCATCAGCTCGGCCATGGATACGGTTACGGAATCTTGGATGGCCATCACCATGGCGCAACAGGGTGGGATCGGGATCATTCACCGCAACATGAACATCGAAAAACAGGCTGAAGAAGTGGATAAAGTCAAGCGATACGAAAGCGGGATGATCGTCAATCCCATTACGATGCGCCCCCAGAACAAAATCTTCGAAGCCAAAGAGGTCATGAAAAAATACGGGATTTCGGGTCTTCCCATCGTCGCTGAGAACAACGTGCTCGTAGGGATTTTGACCAATCGTGATATCCGCTTTGAAACACGTCTGAATCTTCCCATAGAAGAAGCGATGACAAAAGATCTTATCACCGTTCCCTTGGGCACCTCTTTGGAAGAGGCTGAAAAGCTGTTTCACAAGCACAAAATCGAAAAAATTTTGATGGTGGACAAAGAGGGACATCTGAAAGGTCTGATCACCTACAAAGATATCCTTAAACGCATCCAGTATCCGGACGCGGCCAAGGATGAATTCGGACGTCTTAGAGTGGGAGCGGCCATAGGTGTCGCAGAGGAAACCTTAGATAGGGCGCGGGCTCTTATCGAGGCCAAAGTGGATGTCCTTATTGTAGACACTGCTCATGGGCACTCCAAAAAAGTTCTGGAAGTCGTCGAAAAAATAAGGAACGAATTCCCCGATCAGGAACTGATAGCCGGGAACATCGGGACTTCGGAAGCGGCTCAAGATCTGATTGCCACCGGAGTAGATGCCGTTAAGGTCGGAGTCGGGCCGGGATCGATCTGCACGACACGGGTGGTGTCAGGGGCAGGCATCCCTCAAATCACCGCCATTGCCTCCGTATACAAAGTCACCCGGGAGAAGGGAATCCCCTTAATAGCCGACGGAGGAATCAAATATTCGGGCGACATCACCAAGGCAATAACGGCAGGAGCCGATTCGGTCATGCTCGGCAATATGCTTGCCGGCACCGAAGAGTCCCCCGGAGAAGTGATTATCTATCAAGGAAGATCCTACAAAACCTACCGTGGAATGGGATCTGTTGAGGCCATGCGTCTAGGCGGCCGGGACAGATACTTTCAAGACTCTTTACCGACGCCGGCAAAACTGGTTCCCGAAGGAATCGAGGGAAGGATCCCCTATAAAGGAAGCGTCAGCAGCATTGTCGCAATGATGATCGGAGGCCTCAAGGCCGGCATGGGTTATGCCGGGTGCCGGACACTGCAGGAACTCCAGAAAAAAGCCCGTTTCATCAAAATCACCACCTCCGGCATGCGTGAGAGCCACGTCCATGACGTCATCATCACCAAAGAAGCTCCGAACTACCGGCTGGACTAACCATCTATCTCAACTCTTCAAGCCAGCGGAAAATTTTGTCTGACCGGATATTTGTGGTATCATAAGTGCTTTCAATAGAAAGGCTGATTGAAGGACTTAAACAAATAACCCAAGTCACTTTTTGATCGTATATATCATATTCGGACAATAAAAATTATGAAATCGGGAAAGGAAAAATGTCTGCTATCATGCAATAAAACCTGACATCCGTCGTCTTCTTATTGTGAGTACTGCTCACACATCGCGTCTTTCACTCCATAAAAGGAACCGAAAATGACAGAGTTTAAGCTTTACATATGGATCTCGAGGAAATTTCTTATTCTCGTAATGATGCTGTTTTTTTTGTTTAGCGCCCTTTCGCCGCTCCCCATTTCGGCACAGGAACCGCAGAAAAAATTCAGCTTGAAAGAAGCCCAGGAATACGCAATACAGCACAGCTATGATGCACTCAGATCTCAGTTGGACGTAGAGGCTTCAAAAAAAAGATTGAGAGAAACAGTTGCCGACGGTCTTCCTCAAATCAACTCAGCTCTCGCTTACCTCAACAATCTGGAGCTGCAAACCGTTCTGATCCCCAATTTTTTCGAAGGCAATTTCGATGAAAAAATACCTGTTCAGTTCGGCACGCAGCACAATGCCAATTTTTCCGTTACAGTGGAGCAGAAGATTTTTGATGTCAGTTACATCGTCGGACTCAACACATCCAAGATATACCAGAGACTCTCAGATCAAAGCCTCACGAGGACTCAACTCGATATCAAAGAGGATGTGACAAGCACTTACTTCCTCATCCTGGTATCCGAGGAAAGCAAGAGGATCATCCAAGCCAACATCGCCAACCTCGAAAAAACATTTTTTGAAACTCAAGAAAGATACCGAGAGGGATTTGTCGAAGAGACGGATGTCGATATGCTCCAAATATCCATCACACAGTTGAAAAACAGCCTCCAGAACATTCAAAAACAGACGGAAGTCGCCTACAGGCTGCTCAACTTCCAGATGGGACTCGACATTGGATCTTCAGTGGAGCTGAAAGAGAGCCTGCAAGGCATTCTTCGGGAATTCGATCTCTCGGAAACGCTCAAAGCCCAATTCGATTTGAGCCGCAACATCGATTATCAGTTGACCGATACACAAGAGAAACTGGCTGAAATGGCATTGAGAAACGAAAAGGCCAGGTATTGGCCGTCGATTTCAGCCTTCTATACGTACCAGCGCAGTGCTTTTCGGGACACCTTCAGTTTTTTCCAGTTCGACCAGTCCTGGTTTCGGAGCCAAGTCTTCGGTGTCAATGTCCGCATCCCCATCTTTAAAAGCGGCGCACAAAAAGCCAGGGTACAGCAGGCCGCTATCGCTCTTGAAAAGGCAAAGACAGCCAAGATACAGGCTTCTCAAGGAATGTTGCTGGAAGAATCTCGTGCAAAAAACGATATGATCGCCGCCTACGAGAACTATCTCAACATCCAAGAGAACATGGAGCTCTCCAAGAAAGTGTATGGAGTCACGCTCATAAAATACAATGAAGGAATCGCTTCCAGCATGGACCTTTCCCAAGCGAATGACAGGTATTTGCTTTCCCAGTCTAGCTACATCAAAGCGATATCCGACCTTCTGAACGCCAAGAATAAGCTGGACCGGATCAGGAATTCATATGAATAAGCCGGAAAGAGGACAAAGACAATGAAAAATTTTACAGCTCTCAGCTTGATAGGAATCTTTTTCTTTGCCGCCTGCGGCTCACGTGACAGGCAGGCGCAATTGGAAAAATTGGAGAGACAGAGGGATGCTCTCGACAAGAAAATCACAAGACTGAAAGGCGAATCCGCAGTCGGAACTGATCTCGATTTTTCCGATAAATTGACAGCTGTTACAATCCGACGGATTGAAACCGAGATTTTCCATCACTTCATCAGGGTCCAGGGATCCGTCGAATCCGACAACAATATCCTGATTCCCGCGCAAACATCCGGTCTGGTGAAAAAGATTCATGTCACTACAGGAGCAAACGTTCTAAAAGGGCAGCTCCTGGCAGAGCTGGATGGTGCCATTTATGAAAGGACCATAGCGGAAGTGGAAAACACGCTGGACCTCGCACAATCCATTTTTGAGCGTCAGGAACGGCTATGGACCAAAAAAATCGGAAGCGAGATCGAATATTTGCAGGCGAAGAATAACAAAGAAAATCTTGAAAAAAAATTAGAGACACTCCGCGAACAGTACAAGCTGACAAAGATCACGGCACCTATTGATGGAACTGTGGACGACATCCTAACCAAAGAAGGAGAAATGGCGGCAGCAGGCAGAGGCATCATTCGGATCGTCCAACTGTCAAAGCTCAAAATTACGGCATCCATATCGGAAAATTATATCGCCGACATCAAAAAAGGCGATCCGGTACATGTCCACATTCCTGTAATCCGAAGCGATTTTGAGCTGTCGATCGACGCCGTATCCCGTGTGATCGATCCCGATAACAGAACGTTTACGGTCGAGATCAATGTTCCTGCGACCGAAAGGCGTTTGAAACCGAACATGCTGGCCGTAGTGACGATTAATGACTACACCAATTCTCAAGCTTTGGTCATCCCTCAATTAATAATTCAGAAGACGGAAACTTCACAGTTTCTGTTTGTCGCCTCTGAGGAAAACGGGAATTGGACCGCACGCAAAAGAGACATCAAGACGGGCGAGAGCTACGATGATAAGATTGAAGTTTTCGAAGGATTGACGTCAGGTGATTTCGTTATCACTTTCGGATTCCAGAATCTGGCTGACGGACAGCGGATCGCCGTCCGAAAAAATTGACGAAAAAAACTTAATCGCGAGTCTTATATCGAAGGAAAAGGACAGCCATGAAACCCAGAGAATTTAAGCTCACCAATTTGGCCGTTGAGAACAAAACAACGGTGTATATATTCCTCATCCTGTTGGTTGTGTTCGGATTTTCGCAGTACAGCTCCACTCCCAAAGAAGAGTTCCCCGAGATTGTTTTTCCCTACTTCGTGATCACAACGATCCACCCGGGGACATCTCCGGTGGATGTGGAGAACCTGATCACACGGCCCCTGGAAAAACACCTCAAAGGCATCGAAGGTGTCGAAAAGATCAGCAGCAAATCCATCCAGGACTTCTCTTCCATCTTCATCGAATTCGATTTATCCGCGGACGAAATGCAAGCCTATCTGGACGTCAGGCAAGCGGTTGACGATGCCCGGGCGGAATTGCCGTCGGACCTGTTTGAAGAACCGGAGATAACACGCATAGAGTTCTCCGAAAGGCCTATTCTCTACATCAACCTCTCCGGAGATTTGGGTCTGGTCAAGCTCAAACAACTGGCAGACAACCTCCAGGAAGAAATTGAAGGTTTGGAAGAAATATTGCGGGCGGATATCGTGGGAGC
>JAFGNQ010000221.1 GCA_016926925.1 Candidatus Aminicenantota bacterium | reverse complement strand
CAATCCAGTCTCATCGTTAAATTCTCGGATAAGCCTATCCCATTCCTCCCAGGCGTGATATTTTTCGACCCAATATTTTTCATCGTACCATTGGCGGTCGAGCTCCTCGATGCTTTTTCCCAGTTGTTCAACCCAGGTGAAATATTTGAGATTGTGCATTCTTCTTTTATCCCAGTAGCTGAGTTCGAGCATTTGATCTGTGGTCAGACTCATAAGACATGTGTCCAAATCCGCTCCTGCCTGATAGTCCGTGTATTCGCCCCTTTCCTGTATCAATTCTTCAAGCCGGGATTGGTAGAGCTCCATGGAGTCGGTCGCTATGGTGAACACAATATCATTCTGGTTCATTTCATAATATTTTGCCATTTTTATAGATCCGATGAGGTTGGCGATAGATGATATTCCGAGAAGCTCTAATTTATCGACAATCGATTCTCGAACGCCTTTTGATTTGAGATAGCTCTTTCCTTTGGATTCATTAAACAGGCGGAGGAGCCGGATGCAAAACTCGTCATCGATATCGGCAACCATGTCCATATTTTTGACGTTGTGGATCCAGGGAACATGTTTGTCTCCTATGCCTTCAATACGGTGAGCTCCATATCCGTTGAATAACAGAGTGGGACATTGGCTGGCTTCTCCTGCACAGACTTTTATTCGTGGAAATTTTTCCCGAAGATAATCCGCACATCCCAGAGTTCCTGCTGATCCTTGAGTTAAAAAAATGGCCGAGAGTCTTTGTTCAGGTTCTCTTTCCTTGCTGTAGACTTCTTCTATAGCCTGTCCGGTACACACATAATGCCAAATGGCATTTCCTATTTGATCGAACTGGTTCAAAATGACAATTTCATCAGGCCGCTCTCTCTTCAACTCGAAACTCTTGTCATAAACCTCTTTGACATTGCTTTCGGAACCGGGAGTGGCATGGATTTCCGCACCGATTTTTTTCAGCCAGTCGAACCTTTCTTTCGACATGCCTTCCGGCAGAACGGCGATACTGGGGCAGGCAAGAAGATACGAGTCGTAGGCTCCCCCTCGGCAATAGTTTCCAGTTGAAGGCCATAAAGCCTTTTGGCAAGTGGGATCAAAAGCCCCCCTCACCAATTTTTCCACAAGCGGCCCGAATGTTGCGCCGACTTTATGCGAGCCTGTAGGAAAATATTTGCCGATAAGCACGATGATCCTGGCTTTGACGCCTGTCAATTCTTTCGGAATTTCCAAGTAGTTGACATCGCCGAATCCGCCGCCGAATGGAACAGGCTCGTTTTTCCAGGTGATCCTGAAGAGGTTTCTTGAATTCAAATCCCAAAGACCGATATTTTTAAGTTCTTCCTTTAAACCTCCAGGTGCTTTTTCAGGGTGCGCCATTTCTTCATATGTGGGGATGAGAATTTCTCTCTCCCTGCATCGCTTTATAGTGTTTTCCAAAACTTTTTTTGTGTGTTTCATCTTTGATTTCCTGCTTCCATTTCAGTCATAAGACTCTATTTTCTATGATTTTTTGCCGAAGAAAAAATAAAGAATTTAATATTAAAATCCTTCAATTTGTTTTGGGAGGTAATCTTCACAAGTCCCTTCCCGGTAAACATCTGCTGTACAGCAGTGAAGCCCGCCTCCAAATGGAGAGACTTTATAGAACGGGACTGGGACTACTTCGAATCCGTATTTGTCGAATAATTCCATGGTAGGAGTCTCACTGGCTTCAACACAGATTGTCTTCGGATCGAGAACAAGAGTATTCATGCTTAGCCACCAGCTGCAGAAATCATAGGGAGCTTTTTCTTTCAGTAGTGCTTTGGGTGCGTGCACAATTTCCCAGTCATTCATTGTTAAGAGCTCTAATTCTTCCTTATCGAGAGGTATTCTTTCAGGATTCATAATTGCCAAACCAGGACGAACAGGAACAAGAGTCGTGTCCATATGCCAGGGCAGCAGTTCTCTGCGTCCTACTTTATGAATTCGATGGTCGGGAAAATGGCGCCGCAGCCAGTCTATACCTGCATTATTAGTGACCATTGATTTCTGGACAAAAAGATCTCTGCCGTAGCGGACGACATCAGCCGCATCAAACAGAGGTTCCTTTTCGGAGATGATCCAATCGCCTCTTTCGGCACGTGCCCAATGTTCTTCTTCACTCAATGAGTTCCATTCACTCCACCAGTCCTTATTCTTATAACTTTCTTCTGTTAGTCGAGGCTTTGGCGCTGCTTCGAAACGGAAATTGGGATCTTCCCTGAAGTACTGCTCAAACAGCGGCCGGAAACAAAGATACTCGAACCAACGGCTGCGGTAAGACATAGTTGCTTCCAGAATTTCATTGCCGACTGTAAGCAACAAATCCCGACAGGGTGCACAGCCGAACATCGATTCTTGCTTCCAGTCGGGAGTTTGAACCGACTGGCTGAAGTCAATCGGAGTGGGGCGGTCCACTCGAATACTGCGGCTCTCGAGGATTTTAGCAAAATTGTCCAACTCTTCGTTGGCCATATCTACCATTTCCTGGGGATAGGGCCCATATTTGCCGAGAGGATACCCATCCTCGGACCAATCACGTTGAACAGCAATCTCAGGAGCCTGGACCATAGTCCCGTCTGCCCGACCGACAATGATATGCTTCAGTGGGTCCCATTCGTTCCAAGAATTGACGATTGTTTTTTTGGGCTCTCGATTCACTTTTATCTCCTTATCTAAAATTGTTATCTGAATAAATTAAGCTTGACAACTATGAAAACAGCATGAACGAATCAATAAAAACATCACAAAAAAGTATTCTTTTTATTCTAAACAAGACCTTTGGAGATGATTTTCTCCAGTTCCTTGAGATCCGGCCTCATCGTGAGCGGACCTTTCACCGATTTCATGGCCGAGTTGATGTCTTTTAATCCATTTCCGCTCATCATAATGATAATTTTCTCATTATCCCTAATCTTATTGGTACAAACAGCCCTTTGCAGTGCTGCAAAGGGCGTAACCCCTGAAGGTTCACCAAAAACACTCGTCTCCCTTGCCAATTCTGGGATAGCATGTATGATTTGCTCATCGCTTACAGATACGGCAAAACCTCCGGATTCTTTAATCGCCTTTAGGGCGGCATCTCCATCGTGAGGGAAACTCACGGAAATACTATCAGCGACAGTCTTTCCTTTGACAGGCCGGATCACACCATCTGATTCAAAGGCACGGTTGATCGCATCCATGTTTTCAGCCTGACACGAAATGAGTTGGGGTAACCGATCAATGAATCCTAACTCATAAAGATCGACAAAACCCTTCCACATTCCGCTGATGAGGTTTCCATCACCAACAGGGACAAATATCTTGTCCGGACATTCCCATCCTAATTGCTCGCAAATTTCGTAGGAACACGTTTTCTTTCCTTCTCGAGTGTAAGAGTTGTATCCGGAATTGCGACTGTACCAGCCATATTTTTCTGTCGCTTTTACAGATAGGTCAAAGGCGTCATCATACGAGCCTTTTACAGCAATAACGAAAGCACCAAACACCAGCAGCTGGGCAATTTTTGCCGACGGAGCAGCTTCAGGAACAAAAATAATTGTTTTCAAACCGAGTGCAGCCGTAAGGCAGGCTAGCGAGGAAGCTGCATTCCCTGTGGAAGCACAAGTTATAGCTTTTTCATCTCGTTCCAGGGCTTTGACTACAGCAATAGCTCCCGGCCTGTCTTTAAGTGAGGCGCTCGGATTTCTTCCATCGTCTTTAATGTAGAGATTTTTTAGACCCAGATGGGCACCTGATTTATCGGCTTTGTACAGTGGTGTCCAGCCTATGTGCACGACCGGTTTTTTAGATAAATCTTTGACAGGCAGAAGGTCTTTATACCGCCAGATACTATAGTCTGTGTTCTCTGCAAAATCTGATTTTTTTAACTTCTTTTTTATGAACTGGTAATCGTAGATTATTTGTAGATTTCCCTTACATTTTTCACAGATATATGCGATATCATCCAGATTGAATTCAGTTCCACATTTAATACATTTATAACCTTTGACGTTTTCCATTTCGTTGGACCTTTTGATTCAATAAACCTTTATCACTTTAATTCTGATTGAACTTCACAAATTCCAGATTCGATTATTCAATTCATCGAGCTCAATAATATCAAGTTGAAGACAAATGAACTTCATCCTTTTATAAAACCTGAATCGCATACCTTTTGAAGCGAGCTTCCAAAGGTTTTCTATTTACAGGGGTGAATTTGAATTCTCAGTAAAACACTCACGCCCTCTTTATATTGAACGCTCCTCCTTTTCCTGGTCTTCAATACTTTCGGAGGATAGTTGATAATTTTAATCCAGTTCGGTTAAAACTCCAATCTAAATCCGAGTTGTAAGCTTATTGGCTCAGGGAGATCCCATTGTTGATTGAACGTAGGAACCCACATATTGTTTGATCTCCAGCTTCGAAAGGTAGCATCGTTGGTGGCATTAAAGAGATCCAGCATAACTTTGAGCTTCCATGATCCTCGAAGTGTGAAAGTTTTCTGTGCTCTTAAATTTAAGGTGTAGAATGATGGATATCTTGT
>JAFGNQ010000220.1 GCA_016926925.1 Candidatus Aminicenantota bacterium | reverse complement strand
TTTGGGCTCTTTGGTTTTGCTTTTTCTCCCCTTGTCCCACAATCCTGCTTTGACCTCTTCTTCGTGGCGTTCATGATTGAGCTTGAGGAGGCGTTTGAGGATTTCTTTGCGGGCGTCGGGATGAATGGTGTAGCGGATGCGGTCGTTTTCGGGGAGGTAGTCGACTTCGTAGAAGTCGTGGCGAAGGTCAATGTCGGACCAGCCGTAGGATGAAATTATCAATTCATCAATGTTTTTATGCAATTTTCGAAGTTTTTGTATATCAGTAAGATATTTTTCACTTGATAAACATGCAAATTCCTTCTCAAAGTGATTTGTTTTTAATTCATCAATATGAAAAAGATTTAGTAATTTTGTTAAGCCGATACGAAGATTTTCACAAATTTCTTTTTGTAATTTCAAACATTCTTCACCTTGAGATGATAATGTTGATGGAATATTTTTTGGAAATGGAAAGGTTATAAAAATATCAGACGGTGAATATCTGATTGTGCTAGCACCCATCGTTGAACAATATCGCCAAGCCCATTGTTCGTGAATTTCAGAATCGATTATTGCCCAGATATAAGCATCTTCGAACGCAAATATGACTATTTGTTCTGAGAATACAGTCCCATTTGAAACAAATATTGGTTTCGCATACTTCGTAACACGGGTCATCACCAACACCCGGTCCATCCCTGCAATGGTACGATATAACCCCGTACGCCTTTCTGCAAATTTCCACCAATTCTTGCGATAATAGTCGCGGTTATCCGTAGCTCTTTGAGATTTTACGGTTCTCTTAATAATACTAAAGCACTCTGGATAATTGCTCCTACAATAATCTTCTTCCCAATCAAAAAAATTAATCACCCATCTACTTGGGCTTTGATCAGATCTTGAATTAAGGTCATCGCCATTGAGATAAGGAAACAGTACATCTTTATTCTTTGGATTTTTCTCGATAAGCTCTTGCACTTCTTCAGGAGTTAATACAAAACCCTTACCCAGCACAATTGACCCTTGAAAACTTTTCCCTTCATTAGATTTAAGAGGAAACGGATCTCCCAATGCTTCGCCGTCGTCGAGGTAGGTACTGATCCTTTCGCATTTCTTACCATCAAGAACATAAGGCGTCTTACGACCGCCTTTATTAATTGAAAGCAATGAAACATTAACCGCAGCAACACCCGGCCATCTTATTGAACGAATCGCAAAATTAATCGATCCACCATTCCTTTCAATAACATCGAGCGCACCTTCCCTCGTATCACCTTGTGCGATTGTGTTCGTAGAAATCAAACTAAGGAATCCATTTTTTCTGATAATGGTGAAATTACGGCGAAAAAAGAAACCGACAAAATCAATCGCACCGGCCGGAAAAAATGCTGTCTTCAGATAGTTCAAATAATTATTTCCAAACGCACCAGAAAGCCTTTGTCCACCCAAAAACGGCGGATTCCCCAGCACACAATCAAACCCACCCTCCGCAAACACCTCCGGAAACTCCAGAAACCAATGAAAAAACCGCTTCTCAACCCCGACACTCTCGGCATAATGCACGGCAGGCCTTCCCTGCAATGGCGCCCCAGCCAGATATGACCGATACTGTCCATCGGTGGTGATTTTTTCCTTATGAGTCTTATCCTTGGGAATAAAAAACTGAGCCACTTGCACATCCGCCAGTGTTTTCAACCTCCACCAATTGCTGCCGCTGGTCATTCTATCATAAGCTTTTTTCTTGGTGGCTATCTGCTCAGGAGAGTCCTCGGGCAAAAGGTCAAAGTCCTTGAATAACCTATTCACATCAGTGATTGCACCGCCAACCTTTTCAAAAAAGTCTGACTTGGTCAACTGCTGACTCCGTTCATTCTTGTTCTGCTTTCGAAGAGCGGCGCAGACATCCTTGTCGTCGTCCGGAAGGCGCTTGAACGCCTCTTCGGCAATCCCATTCTCCAGTTCTTCCTTGTGCGCCAGACCCACCACGGCGTCACCGCATTTGATATGATGATCGAGGAAATTGAGTGGTGCACCGGGATTATGTGCTTCGAGCCAGAGTCCGACTTTGCAGAGCTCGACCGCCAAGGGATTTTTGTCTACACCGTAGATACAATAGCGTATGACATCTCGCACCGCCAAGCGGAATGCTTCTGGCGAGGGCTGATCCTCTCCAGTGCGAACACGGGCGACCTCCACTGCGATGCGCCGGGCGGCGCTCAGCAGGATGTGACCACTGCCGCAAGCCACATCGCATACTTTTATGGACAACAAAGCTTTTTGCTTGTCGTGGTCTCTCAATTTTTCTTCAATGATATATTCCAGCGAATGCTTGATGAGCGGCTGTACCAATTCTTCGGGCGTATAATGCGACCCGGAAGAAGCTCTGCCTTCACCCTTGCGGAAAATAAAATGCCAATAGCCGTTCGGCTTTTCAACAACCGGATCGTATTCAAGCAAACCCTCATACACCGAGCCGAATTCCTCAACATTCAACGATGCATAATTGACCCGCATCTTCTGGTTGTTATTCTTATTAGTGAAAACAGAAAGGTTTTTAAGGCATTGCAGCAGGACGGTATTATCCAGGCTGCACTCGTTGAGCAGACCGATGGCACCGGCATGGAACAGTTCGCCGGCAAGCGGTTTGACCTCCAGTGATTTTCCGAAGTATTCCTTTTCAAATACCCTGAAGGTGTTACGGAGCGAAATCCAGAGATCGCAATACCCTTTTTCGGTTGCCGCGACCTTCTCACACAATGCCCTCAGACGGCCGACGCTGTAAAAATCGTAGTAAATTCCAACTTTTCGTTGGTCTGCATCTTTCGGATAGATGATCTTCCGTTCCTCGATAACCATGAGAAATAACAGACGGTAAATGAGCCGTAAGTGCCACTGATAGAACTCATGGTCGAAGATTCGTCTGTCACCGATCTGCTGACGCAGCTCCCCGTTCGCTTCATGATTGAGGAATCCCTCGGCGAATGCCTTGATGGAAGTTTCAACGGCATCGGACAATCCTTCCCGGATTCGCGAGCCGGCATCGAGCGAGTCCTGATGATATTTTTCTATCAGACATTCCGAGCTGGCAACAATGGAGGCGGGCATACGCGATGCGTGGAGGATGCGGTACATGATGGCAAAATCGGCAAACTGCTCCTCTTCCATCATCGCCTGGAAATCGAATTCAATATAGGAAAACTTGACAAGACGGCTGCTATCCCGGATCAGTCGTAAAAGCAGGCCATTGGTGACGATGCCATACAGGTGTTCGGTGACATTGATATATTCCTGAACAAGTGCGTGGGGTGACATCCGTGGACCGCTGTCTTCACGTCTTCGGTCAAGACTGTCTCTGAACCCCATGATATGAATAGGAAAACCATCGCGATCTTTTACCCGGTGGCTTATCGCATAACACTTACCGTTGATCTCCTCTGCGCGCACCAGCTCGGCGTCGTAGCCAAGAAAGTCCAGAAGTGGAAGCATCCAATATTTACGCGTTTCCGACGTTCCGGAGCCGGTGTTGATTCGCTCTCGTTGACGGCAAAAAACGTTCCATAAGTCGTGAGCATTGGCCCAGGCACGGGCTATTTCATCCTTGACCTTGAATGATGCTTTCAAACCGAATTCCTCCGGCCTCTGACCGCTGATGTCGCCCTGCTCTATCTTGTCAAGGATATCGGGCGAGAGGATGGAACCTTCTATTCGAATAGTAGAGTATTTCATCGTGATTGTCTGTCCGGAAGCATGATATAGATACCCATCAAATCCATCGGCAGCACCGGTTCGACAACTTTATACCGGGTTCCTCCGAGCACTTTTCTGAAACGTTCATGCGATTCAATAAGCATTTTTGATCTTTCAATGGCGACCTCATCGAATGATTGACGCAGAATCGTCATTTCCTTGAGCTCGTCGATGAGCCATTGGTTACGTTCCTGGTCACTGATATTGGCGGAAGGAACCGCTTTCTTCATCAGTTCCGCGGCCTGTGAATAGTCAAGGTCCTTTTTTTCTCTCCCGCTTCCTTCATAACCCCATATCAGCATC
>JAFGNQ010000219.1 GCA_016926925.1 Candidatus Aminicenantota bacterium | reverse complement strand
GTGAAGGCTGCCTGTGCGGTTGCAGCGGGATCTCCTTTCGTTTCCCAACTGGGATGAGGTGTGTTCCTTCATGCTTTGAGATCACATTCGATTTTCTTCGATTGTGTCACATATTCAGAACAAAGTGAAGCAATGGGATGTTGGACAAGATATGCCTTTCTTTGATTTGGGTCGACACGCCTAACCGGTCGCATGGAAGGGCTCCATAGTCATGAATACTGAGGAAGAACTTCGCACCGCCTTCGAAGAGCACAGGAAGAGAACTTTCATCAAACAAAAAAATAAGGCCAATTCCGAAGCAGCCTCCGGTTTTTTTATTCCGTGATATGGTGTAGAATGTCGCCAGGAGGATTTGGATTCATGGGCCTTTCAAGCTTAGATATCGTTTTTATCGTCTTGGTTTTGGGGCTTCTTGTTTTGATGCTCTATCTCTACAAAAGAAACAAGAAATCCATGAAAACAAATATCAGGGAAATTCTCGATGAATACGAAAACCTCAAAGAGATGACGGAAAAATTACGTCAGGATGCCGACGGCATCATTGCTCAAAGCAGGCAGGCGGAGGGAGCTCACGAATCCTTAAAGAGCCAGAGCGATAAATTGAAGGACGCTCTTTTCGATGTCAGACAAGAAAGCAGAGCTGAAATCGATAAAGCCATAAATGATATGAAGAAGAGAATGAAGGGAGAATTGACGAAAGAGATTGAAGGGATGCTGCCCAAAATCCAGCTAAAAGAAGAGAAGAAAAAAGTGAAGGAATTGGTGCTCCATGATGGGCACATCAATATCTTGAGCAAACTGGCGAGTGTCGAGAACGAGCTATCCCTGAAAGTTCTTTTTGATCATTTCTCCGGATCGTTTCCGAATAAGCCACGAAAAGATTTCGAAGTCGCTGTACGAGAACTCGCGGAAGACCACCTTATAAGAGAAGCATACGCGGATGCCGGAGATTTTTATTACACGATCTCCAACCAGGGGATTCTTCGACTGGAGAGGACTGTCACCTAAAAAAATTCCCAGCTGCCTTTTTAGTGTTTTTCGGTGTATCTGTTTGAGCCTTAATGCGAACACACCCCATTAATTCTGTGAATGTTAAAATCTAGATAAAAGGCCTCTGATAACAAGGCAGTGTAGAAAGAGACGCAAAAGCTTAATTTTTGGGCGAAATTCACCTTTTCAGAAACCGGTATTCTTTCATTTCAATTAGATGAGACGCTCTTCTTGAAGATATCATATGATAGCAGTTCCCAGAGAAACATATCTGGATTTCGCGTCATTTTCTCAAATCGGTCTTTTGATAAAAATCCCGGCAAATCGATTTCGTGAATCAGTGGTTTTAAGCTCCCATCCCGCATCCATTCAAAAAGGTCTTCATGGAACGTCGTCGCCCTCTTTGGCTTCCATATGGTTGAGAGATCCGCCCGTCGCTGCAGTAGGGACTTGAGTAGATATTTGACTCTCTTATTATTGAATCCTTTGATATATCTGATATCGGGCTCGAACCGATAGGGCAGTTCCACAATTTCCTCATCCAAGTAAGGACATACGATTTCCGTATTATGGGCCATATAAAGGAGGTTCTGTTGATTTGTCTGTTCATAGCAGTCTGTCAAGAGGTCGATGACCATCAATTGTTCCAGAAGGTGATCTGTATTCAAATACTGCCGGGACAAGTTGAATCTATATTCCATGGCTCCAAGAAGTTGCTTTTCACCAAAAAGCTCGAGGGCATCTTCCAGCTCGATGTACACATCCAGCGTGTTCACCGGGGATAGGGGTGAATGGGGATTTCTCCAGTTGTTCAGTTTTTCGCTCCGTTTGGTCAGTATCTCCGCTCCCGAATAAACGGATTTCAGAGTTTTTCCCAAAAATTTCAACATCGACGAGGCCATAGGAATTCGTGAAATCTCATTGAGAATCTTAGCGTTTCGGATCGGAGGTGTTCCCCAGACGGAGTCCCCACCCTGCCCGGATGTAAAATATCGGATCGGCACATGATTTTCCTTGACGAACTGAGCGATCGCTTCAAGAGCGGTAAGGGATGCCAGTGAGGGAGGCTGCGCCAGGTTGCTGGCTGAGTGTTTGATCAGATCGGGAAATTTTTCTAAGTCCAGATCGACGAAGGTGTGCTTTGTCTGAAAAAATGCAAGGCCCTCTCGCAGGTACCCGATCTCCGGTGCAAAGCAGGGAGCGTTCGGATTGAAGCTGAAAGAGGGAAAATTCCCGCCAGGCGTAATTTCGTTCAAAATAACCTGAATCAAAGAGGAATCGACACCTCCAGACATCAGACTCGCCAGACCCTGTCCGGAAATGCTGATCTGGCGGACTGCGTCGGATATCACTTTCCGAAGAGATCCGTAAATCATATCCAGAGAGGACTCGTCGATTCTCCGGATCCGTGGCTCACGTTCTTCGAAACGGAAATCGCGAAGAAGTTGGAAATTTATGACTCCTTCCTTCCACCGCATGAACTGACCGGACATCAACCGATGGATATCTCGGAAATGGGTTAATGGTCCCATGACAATCCTGTATAAAAAGTGCATCGGCAAAATATCTTCATTGAGTTCAACGTGAGGGAGTGTTCTGACCAAGCAATTCAGGCGGTCGGAGCAGATGATTTCATCCTTCGAGATGGAATAAAAGAGTTGTGGGAGAGAAAGCAACGTCTTGTATATGGAGAAGGCCGGATTTTTTTTGCTCAATAGAACGAGAAGAGCATTGCCCGTGAATTCAAGTTGGTTCACGGAATCAGGACCGATCAGTTTTTGTTCCAAAATATTCTGGGCACTCAGCGGCTGTGAGTCTAGGGAACGCAGGAAACCCGATTTAAAGACTATTCCGGATTCCGATTCCGCGGTGTCTCCGTGATTTGAATAAAAAAAGACCTTGTCCACGTCTCCGAATTCATAGAATCTGGGGACGATTCCGAGGTTTTCACTGAATCTCTTTTTCAAAGGGTCTGTCGGCTCCTTTGAAAATCCAAAAATCATATAACTTCCAAGATCAGGCTCATTTTTTTGCATTGAAATTCTCGAGTTTCACATCGGAAATCGTGAACCTGTGTTTTCCCGCAGGTGTCAGATTGATTTCATCAACCATTTGAACAGATATTTTGACAGTCGGTCCAAAACGAGGCTGGATCTGTTTTCGCAATTTTTCAGCCCAGCCCGGACCCATCTCATGCTTAAGGACCACGCGTATTTCGAGATGCTGTTTATCGGGCTGATAGACTTGAAATTTTTTTACTTCAGGTTTTTCCCAGAATATATACTCAATAAATCCGCCGTAGATCAGACGTCCGTCCTCGGTTACAAGAAAATCGGAAAGGCGCCCGACGACATCCTGGAGAACTGGGAGATTGCGCCCACAGGTGCATGGTCTAGGACTGAATGATGCAGTGTCGTTCAGCTTGTACCGTATCAGAGGCATGGCATACTGAGTTAAGGATGTGATAACCACTTCTCCCATCTCTCCCGGCTGAGTAGTCTTTCCGTTGTGGATGATTTCCAGGTAGCGGGTTTCACAGATGTGCAGCCCTCCCTCAGGGCACTGAAATCCGACCGTGCCGAATTCCCTTGCGCTATACCAATCAGCAACTTTGCACTGAAAAAGATCTTCAAGTATTTCTCTCTGATAAGGGGTGATTTTCTCCGCTGTCGTCTCTATAAATTTAGGGCGGATGCCTTCAATCCCCTGATCCCTGATGTATTGAGCAAATAGTGTAAGTGCGGAAGGATAAGCCCTGAATATGGCCGGTTTCCAGCGGGTTAGCATTTCAGCAAAGGCCTGCATTTTTTCCTCATTCATATCGTATGCATTCAGATATCGGTTGCGCTGCAGCCTGG
>JAFGNQ010000218.1 GCA_016926925.1 Candidatus Aminicenantota bacterium | reverse complement strand
ACCATATTATTAAAAATCAAAATATAAAATTTAAAGCTTCTTTAACATTCTGAACGCCGATCAAGTCAATATTCGATAAATCTTCCTTTCCCAGATGAGAAAGGTTCCCCTTAGGAAGAATGACCGATCGAAACCCAAGAGAGGAAGCTTCCTTCACTCTAGCCACAGGCTGTCCCACAGACCTGATTTCTCCGCTCAGGCCGACCTCTCCAAAAACAGCCATCGTGGATGAGACCGGCCTGTTTTTCAGGCTGGATACGACGGCCGCAACTATGGCCAAATCCGTGGCCGGTTCTTCGAGAGTCAACCCTCCGGCAACATTCAGGTAAACATCCTCTCCGGCAAAGCTGTAGCCCAGCTTTTTTTCGACAATAGCCAGCAGCATAGAAGCACGAAAATGGTCGAGGCCGACCGTCATCCTCCGGGGGTTGCCGGTGAAAAGGGTTGAAGAAACCAATGCCTGCAGCTCGGCAAGTAAGGGGCGCGTGCCTTTGATGGTACAAACGACAACCGATCCTGTTTCATCGGTGGGTCTTTCCTTCAAGAAAAATGCGGAAGGATTGGACACGGCCTCGAGACCCCTTCCGCTCATTTCGAAAATAGCAAGTTCCGATACCGGTCCAAAACGATTTTTAAGAGCTCTCAGCACCCGATGGCTGTGATCGCGCTCTCCCTCGAAATAGAGGACACAGTCCACCATATGTTCCAGCGATTTCGGCCCTGCCAGCGATCCTTCTTTGGTGATGTGTCCGATAAGGAAGGACGAGACAACTTTGCTTTTGGCATATCGAAAAACCTGGTGGGTGACTTCCCGGACCTGGCTGATCGTACCTGGACTCGAGGAGAGCTTGGAGGAAAAAACGGTCTGAACGGAATCCAGGATGAGGATCTGAGGGGCGAGGTTTTCCGCATGGGCCAGAATCCGCTCAAGGTTCGTCTCCGCCAGGAGGTAGAGGCTTCCCTTCCGGACGCCCAGCCTTTCCCCTCGAAGTTTAATCTGTTCCAAGGATTCCTCTCCGGAGACATAGAGCACTTTTTCGCCCTGGACGGCAAAATCGCGGCTGACTTGGAGGAGCAACGTGGACTTGCCGATTCCGGGCTCACCTCCGATGAGAACAAGAGAACCGAGTACCACCCCACCGCCAAGAACTCGGTTCAGCTCCTCGATTCCGGTCTTGACTCTTTTCTTCTCCGCCTTTTTGATCTCCTCGTAGAGCATTGGTTTTGAAGGAGGCAGATGGAGCGCCGTATCGACTTCCTGTTCAATTTCCTCTATCAGGCTGTCCCATTCGCCGCAGTTGGGGCATCGGCCCAACCATTTCGGAGAATGAAAGCCACAGCCTTGACAGATGAAAGTCGATTTTTCCTTCATCACAACCCTATGCCCATTCCAAAAAACAGCTCTCTTTGATCCCCGAGCGCAAAATCATCCCAGCCGAAAAGGAGATAGAGACTGTTCGTGGCAAAAAAACTGGCATAAATCCGGAAATGCGGACGGGGTTCCCGGTTAAAGTCGAAAGACTCCAGACTGAAGCGCAGCCGGTCGCTGAGGGCATGGTAATCGATCCCGACGCCCAGCTCGGATTCCATGATTCCGGCACGCGGAGAAACCGGCCCGAACCGCATCCCCCCCTGGGCTGAATAAGTAAACGCGTCAAGCCAGGGATCGTGAATGACCTGCCCGAGAAAATATTTGTCCGGTGCCAGCCAGAGACCCAAGGAAAAATATCCCTTGATCAACTCACTGTTACCGTAGTAATCCAACCGGACTCCCCCTGTAAGACGAAGGGAAGACACCCGTCCGGTCAGCCGTTCCACATCGCTCAAAGCCTTATGCGCCTTATCATAGAGCTCCGGCTCCTGAATCAGCTTCCCGACAGTTCCTTCCCCGCGGTTGATTTTCTCCATCGCCTCAGTCAAGAGCCTCACCGCATCCTGTGTTTTCTGGATAAGTTCTGATATCTTATCCATATTTTCCTGAAGGCTTCCTCTGTTCTCATCGATCATGTCTTTCAAACTCAGGATCATTGCATCCAAATTTTTAGCGATGGCATCCACCCTCTCATCGAATTTTCTGATAGTCTCTGACGAGGCCTGGAGGCTGTCCGTCAATTTGCCTCCATTGGCCTCGGTGAAGTCCTTCAACTCTCGGGTAAACTCCGAGAGGTTTTGCAGAATGTGCCGCACATCCGTCTTGGGTGCTTCCCCTCCGATGAGATCCCTCAGTGTTTTCCCTACTTCCGTAATCTCCTTGCCGATGGAGACCATAAGAGCCCCCAATTGGTCGAAACCTACCGGAGCGATACTCCCGATTGCGTCACCGGGACGACAGGTTTCCGGGCCCTTTCCCGGAATGATCTCGATGTATTTCTCTCCAAGAAGACCGAGGGAGGCCATCATGGCTTGAGCATCCTTGTAGACTTCGACTCCATGGTCGATGTTGAATATAAGCTCGGCCCGGACGCCTTTTAAACGGACTTCTTTCACATATCCCACCTTGACTCCGGCCATTTTCACAACCGTCCGTTTTTCAAGGCCGGCCGCTGTTTCGAAATCGGCAAACAGCTCATAACCGGGCTTGCTGAAGAGGACGGAAAGATCTCCCACTAAAAATATGATTGTTGCCAGAATGAACAAGGCAACCGTAAAAAACAAACCGACTTTAATCTCTCGCTTCATAGCACATGCCTCTTTTCATGAGTGTTCCTGCCTATTCTCCTCACCATTCTTTGATCGGCCCCTGAGCCCGGCCATGGATAAATTGCTGGACGATTTCATTCTTTGTATTTCTGATTTCCTCAGGGGTCCCTTCCTCTATGATTCTGCCTTCATAGAGCATAGCGATCTTGTCGGCAATTTTGTAGGCACTCACCATATCATGCGTGATCACGACCGAAGTGACTCCCAGCTCATTCTTCATCCTGATAATCAGATCGTTGATGGCATCCGCTCTGATAGGGTCGATTCCGGTCGAGGGCTCATCGTAGAGGATAATTTCGGGTCCATAGGCGATAGCCCGGGCAAGGCCAACCCTCTTCTTCATGCCGCCGCTCAACTCATGCGGCATGAGGTGCTCGATCCCTCTGAGCCCAACCTTAGCCAAACTCTCCGTAACACTCTGTTGAATCTTCGCAGGGGAGAATTCCGTGTATCTTTCCAGTCCGAAACCCACATTTTGCCCTACGGTCAACGAGTCAAAAAGTGCAGCTCCCTGGAACAGCATGCCGAATCTCCGCCTGAGACGGAAGAATTCATCCTCATTCAAGCAACAAATCTCCACTCCATCTATGTATATTTCTCCCTTTTCGGGCCTCAAAAGCCCCATTAAATGCTTGATCAGAACGCTCTTTCCCGATCCGCTCTGACCGATGACAACGACAATCTCCCCTTTTTTTACGGCGAGGTTCACTCCTCTTAGAACTTGGTTGTTCCCAAAAGCTATATGAAGGTCAACGACTCTAATCATCCGCCTAAAGTTGCAGGGAGCATCCTGCTCAGAAAGAAATTTAAGATCAAAACACTGATACTGGCTATGACAACCGTCCTGGTGGTCGCCCTGCCCACACCTTCCGCTCCACCTTCGGCTTTCAACCCTTGCCAGCATCCGATGATGGCAATGACCACACCAAAAATCACGGCTTTGATAAGCCCGCTGAATATATCCCACAACTCGAGATAGAGTAGCGTGTTTCTCCAGTAAACAAACCTATTGACTCCCATGACAATGTTGTACAAGAAGCCTCCGGCAACACCGATGATGTCACCGTAAAGGGTAAGAAGGGGAAGCATGATAAGGCTGGCCATTGTCCTTGGGACAACGAGATACCGATTGGGATCTGCGCCAAGGCTGAAAAGGGCATCTACTTGTTCCGTGATTTTCATGGTCCCGATCTCGGCTGCCATTGACGAACCTACCCGGCCCGTCACCATAAGACCGACAAGTATGGGGATCAATTCCTTAGTCAAGCCAAGGGAGATGATCGGGCCTCCATAGGCCTCTGATCCCGGTCCGACATATCTGTGAAAACCGACATAGGTTTGGAGGCCGAAAACAAGCCCTCCGAATGCCGCGGTAAGAGAAACAACCGGTAATGACCGGACCCCGATTTCTTCCAGTTGCTGGATAAAAATCTTTGTTTCCCAGGGTTTGCGGAAAAAGTTGCGTAAGGTTTTTCCAAGGAGCAAGCCCACTTCGCCCATTTGCATGAAGAAAGATTGAAAGGGGAAAGGCTTTGCATGCTGAGACATCTTACTCTTCAAAAGCCCTGAATTCTCTATCGTTAAAACGGGCAAATTTGTTCAAGAACGCGAGAGAGATTTCACCGGTCGGGCCGTTTCTCTGTTTGGCAATACTCACCTCGGCAATACCGTGCTTCGTCTCATCATCAGGGTGATAGAACTCATCGCGATAAATGAAGATGACCACGTCCGCATCCTGTTCAATGGCACCCGATTCTCTCAAATCAGAAAGCTGCGGCTTTGGTTTAGCACGCCTTTCTTTCTCTGGAGCTCTACTTAGCTGGGAAATACCAACGACCGGGATCTGAAGCTCTTTGGCCAGTTCTTTCAGCGAGCGGGAGATGTAGGAAATCTCCTGTGTTCTGTTTTCGAAACGTCCGCCCGCTCTCATGAGCTGCATATAATCCACAAACAACAGGTCGAGATGCTGCTCCATCTTGAGCCTCCGGGCCTTGGCTTTCATCTCCATGACCGATAATGCGGCCGACTCATCCACATAAACCTTCGCCTGGGCAAGAACCTCAGCGGCTAACTTCAGGCGTTCAAATTCCCGATCCCCGATAAAGCCGGTCCGAACCTTTTGAAGGTCGATCTGAGCTTCAGAACATAGGAGGCGCATAACAACCTGCTCCTTCGCCATTTCAAGAGAAAAGAATCCGACGGACAGGTCGGTCATGACGCCAATATGCTGGGAAATGTTCAAACAGAGAGCGGTCTTTCCCATGGATGGCCTTGCCGCAATAACGATGAACTCCGAGGGATGGAAGCCCGTGGTTATGGCGTCCAAATCCCGGAAGCCGGTTGGCACACCTGTTACCGCCTCCTGGCGGGAGCGCAGCGCGTCCACCGTCTCAAGGGCGGGAGTGGTCAGGTTGCCTATGGCAATGAAGCCTGGTTTTATCCGTTGCTCGGCTACTTCTATAATGGCCGACTGGGCTTCATCCAGCAGCTCATCCGCATCTTCTTTCTGTTGATAACTCGAGGAAATGATCTTGGCCGAAGACAGAATAAGTCTTCTCAACAGAGCTTTTTCTTTTATGATCTTAGCATGGTATTCGATGTTAAGACTTTTGGGAACGCCGTCCATCAAGGAAGAAATGTAGGAAGCGCCGCCGACTTCGTCCAGTTCCCCTGCTCTCTGCAACTCCTCTGTTATTCCCAACAAGTCAACGGGAAGGTTTTTGTCTACGAGAACGATAATCCTCTCCAGGATTTTCCGGTTGCCTTCTTTGTAGAAATCTTCGGGCGAGAGGACTGAAAGCACAACATTCAGTTTTCTGTTGTTGATAAGGATTCCCCCCAGGACATTTTTCTCCGCTTCCAGACTATGGGGAGGAGTTTTTTTCAACATCATCAAATCGAGTTCCATTTTTCACTCCCCATTTTTCGCCGTTATCGCTGTTCCCTCAACCTGTGCTCGATTTCCGCTCCACCATCCCGACTCCTCTGCCAGCCAGGTCTCATTGAGCTGGGTTTCTTCTCCTCTCGGCCCAGACTCCCGGAGATCTTACTCTTTTTTCTCGCCCGCATCAGGAGAAGGCTCGACTTGTTCGGTTGTGTCTTGTCGAATTTCTGCGGCTGCTTCCTCTCCGCTTTCTTCGGCTGCCTCACCTTTTGTGCTTTCCCCGGACCCCTTGTCCAGTGGTTCTTCGTGCACAGCCTGTGCGGTTTCTTTCTTTGTTTCGATCAAGGCTTCTTTTTTTCCTTCTGCCGGTGCTGTTTCCTCTTGGATTTCCTTCTTAGAGGGCTCCCCCTCTTTTATGACCTCGATCTTGACCTGTGCCCTTTCCTCATGAAAGATCTTGATGGGCACTGTGTAGTTTCCCAATCTTTTGATAGGCTCATCCAGGAGAATCTTTTTCTTCTCAATCTGAAATCCCAGTTTTTCCAGCCCCTCCTTGATGTCCGTTGAACTGACAGATCCGAATATGACATCCTTCTCACTGGTTTTCCTGGAAAAAGAAAGAACTTGCTCATCCAGCCGGCCTATCAACTCCTTGAAAGTGGACATCTCTTTCTCGAAGCCTTTCTTCAATGCCTTCTGCTCGATGGCAATCATTTTCTTGTTGTCAGCCGTAACTTTGATCGCCATCTTGTTGGGAAGGAGATAATTCCTGCCATATCCGGCTGCGACATTCACAATGTCACCCTTTTTTCCAAGATTTTCAACGTGTTCGCGAAGCATGACTCTCATTTTTCCTCCAAATAAAACAGCTATCCCTTACTCACTGACATAGGGAAGCATGGCCAGGAGTCTTGCTCTTTTGATGGCAGTGGTGAGTTTTCTTTGATGATAGGCACAGGTTCCAGTTACCCGGCGGGGGGTAATTTTCCCCCTTTCGGGCACATATTTCCTCAGGATATCCACTTTCTTGTAGTCAATTTCCCGAACTTTGTTTTCGCAAAACCGACAGACTTTCCGCTTGGGCGGGAAATATTTTCTCGGCCCGACTCTATTGCGTCTCTGTTCTCTCGCCATGGCTATTCCTCCTCCCGGGGTTCCCCGGTGGCCGGGATCTCAGGATCTTTCTTCGGCTCTTCTTCACCCGAGACCGCTTCCTTTGCCTTCACTTCTTTTTTCTTCCCTTTGGCCGCTCTTTTCCTCTTCTCTTTGACGATTTTTTTCGCCTCATTTCTCACGGTTAAATAACGCAGTATGGCTTCTGTCTGTTTGAAGCGTCTTTCCAGTTCGGTGGGGACAGCGGGCTCTCCTTCATAAACGAAGAAGACATAATAGGCCTCATGGAACTTCTGGACCGGATAAGCCAGTCTTCTCTTGCCCCACTTGTCGACATTGACAATTTTCCCTTTCTTATCGGAGACAATCTCGGTCATCTGTTCGATGAGCTTCGCGTTGTCTTCCTCAGATAGGTTGGGGGCGATTAAAAATGCTGTTTCGTACTGTCTCACGGAAACCTCCTTTTGGATTTAAAGCTCCTCCTTTCTCAAGAAGGAACAAGGAGCTTTGGTTCTATATCAATGCATAATCACAATGCGTTTTTGTTCCGGCCGTTCTCCTATTAAAGCACAACTCGACATCCCGACTCAAGGGCTTTCTGTATCGTGCCTCTTATAAAGCTGCCGCGGGAAATGATTGTGAAGGTCAATTCCCCGGCGGCACTCTCCATCAGTGGCTATTGTCACAATACACATTCCAAGAATACGACTCCAACGGGACGAACGCCTAGGGTTTTCCCGAGTCATCCTGGAAGCGCTGGTTGAAGAGGCTCATCGCTTTTTCCGTCTCTTCCTTGAATATGTACTGGAGCGCCTCCTGTGCTTTTTCCAATCCTCGTTCGAGCAGGATTTCCTCATCAGCGGAAAAAACGGACAAGACATATTCTGTCGCCTCTACATCGGGAGGCAGAGGGCCTATACCGATCCTGATCCTTGTGAAGCGGTTGGAATTCAACTCCTCAATCACAGATCGCATTCCCTTATGAGATCCGGCTCCGCCTTCTTTCCTGATTCTGATCTCCCCAAGAGGAATGTCCAAGTCATCATAGACAACAACCAAGTTTTCAAGCGCGACGCCGCCGGAGTCGACCATCTGCTTAACCGCAAGGCCGCTTTTGTTCATGAAAGTCTGGGGCATTGCAAGAAGAATGGCTTTTCCGTTGTGTTCCACATATTTTACTTTGGCACCGAACGCTCTCTTTTTGATTCTGCCGCCCCACAGTTTGGCGACTCTTTTTATGAGAAAATAACCCGCATTGTGCCGTGTACGCACATACCGTCTGCCCGGATTTCCCAACCCGACAACCGCCCACAATTATCCATCCTCCTCCCTAGTCTTCTTCTTTCTTGGAATCCTGATCCGGCTTCTCTTTCTTTATCAATTCGGGTTGCGCTTCATCCGTTATCACCTCGGCTTCCTCGACTTCTTCCACAACGACTTCCTCCTTGAGTTGAGCATGGACCAATGCAATGACGATATTCGGCTCCGTGATGAAGGACACTCCTTGCGGGGGCACCAAATCTCCGACCTTTATCGACTGGTGCAGATGCAGGCTGGTGATGTCGACATCGATATGTTCCGGAATAGATGCCGGAAGGCACTCGATTTCCAGCTCTCTGGTAACCAAATCGATAAATCCTCCTTCCGCCTTGACACCTATCGCTTCACCCACCAGAATAACAGGAACCTCTACCCGGATTTCTTTATCCATGGCGATAACAATCAGGTCAACATGAAGCAATTCATCCGTGACCGGGTTCATCTGTACATCCTTGAGCATGACGTCTTTAGCCTGTGAATCAAAGGAGACCTCGAATATCGTGTTCTCCCCTGAATCCGAGCGCAGAATCTGAAAGAGGTCTTTTTTATCCAAGGTAAGAGATACGTTGATCAATTCCGGACCGTAGAGAATGGCTGGAATTTTTCCTTCCCGCCGCAGCCGCCGCGATGCGTTCTTACCGAAAACTTCTCGCTTTTCACCTTTGACTTTATATATCATTTCATTCCTCCTCATGTAAACAGGGAACTGACGGAAAGCCCTCTGTTGATTCTCAGTATGGCTTCTCCGAATAGCCCTGCGACGGATAGGACGATAATTTTATCCGTAGAATTCGATTCCCCCTGCAAGGGAATCGTGTTCGTTACTATCAATTTTTCCATGTCGGAATTCGTGATCCTCTCAAGAGCCTTCCCGGATAACACCGGGTGCGTGCATGCAGCCCATACTCTTCGGGCGCCTTTCTCCTTCAATGCTTCCGCACTCTGTACCAGGGTGCCAGCCGTGTCCACCATGTCATCTACAATCACGACATCCTTTCCCTCGACGTCCCCGATTACATGAAACACTTTGGCCACATTGGGGGCCGGCCTCCTCTTGTCAATGATAGCGAGGCTGGCTTCGAGGCGTTTGGCGTACCACCTCGCTCGACCAACGCCTCCGGCATCGGGAGAGACGATAACGGGATCATCGAGGTCTAAGGTCTGGATGTGCTTCACCAGCACGGGAGCTGCCATCAAATTATCCACCGGAACCGAGAAAAATCCCTGAATTTGCGGTGAGTGGAGGTCCATGGTCAGCACACGATCCGCTCCAGAAGCCTCGAGCAAATCTGCGATGAGCCGCGCCGAGATAGGAACCCGCGGCCTGTCCTTCCAATCCTGGCGCGCATAGCAGTAATATGGAATCACGGCCGTAATTCTCTCGGCAGATGCCCTTTTGAAGGCATCGATCATAAGAAAAAGTTCCATAAGGTGAAAATTCGCCTCGTATACTCCGGATTGAATGACAAAGACATCTTCTCCGCGGACATTCTCTTCAATGTAAAAGTGAATCTCTCCATCGCTAAACTGTTCCAAAACGCAATTACCCAAGTCAACATTGAGATAACGGACGATCTCGTTCGAAAGCTCCGGATTGGATGATCCGGCAAATACCTTGAGGTTGTTTTCTCTCTTCACGGCCTCTCCTTTTCTGCCCACGTGACTCCGGAAGGAACCCGGTTTTTTTGCACTGGCTGGGGCGGGAGGATTCGAACCTCCGAATGGCGGCTCCAAAGGCCGCTGCCTTACCGCTTGGCTACACCCCAGCACGCAAACTTTTCCAGTATTGCTTCCGGGAAACCGTTTCCACAAGTAGCGAAGGAAGCTCCTTCGTCAACCCCTCAAAAGCCTTACTCGCTTTGTCATGATCCGCAAAAAGACCGAAAACAGCCGAACCCGACCCGCTGACTAAAGACAGGTCTGAGCCCGAGTTCCGTAATTGACTTTTTATGGCTTTTATTTGAGGGTATAGCTCGAATACCGTTTCTTCTAAGTCGTTCTCCAATGCATGAAAATCCCGGACTTCTAAAAACTTGATAATTTTACTGGCTTTGCGTTTTGAAGTCAAGGAGGGACGAAATCGGCCGTAGACAGCGGCCGTCATGATCGCCATCTCAGGAAAGGCCAGCAGACAATACTTCCGGGGGAGATCTTCCAGAGGACGAATCCGATCTCCTCTTGCCAATCCCAAACACAAACCGCCTTCAAGAAAATAGGGAACGTCTGATCCGAGCTGCCCACCGAGAGTCATCAATTCCCCCTTGGAAAGACCAATTTCCCACAGGCGATTCAAGGCATAAAGTGTAACGGCGGCGTTGCTGCTTCCTCCCCCCAATCCTTTTCCGTGAGGAACTTTCTTTTCCACATGAATCTCTATGCCGGCGGACACCCGGCACTTCTTTTTCAGGAGATGCGCAGCTTTGTAAATAAGGTTCGTCTCATCCCAGGCAATACATCCATCATCGCCCTCGAGACAAACGGCGTCTTTTGGATAGAGTCGAAAATTCAAAACATCAAAGAAATCGATCGTTTGAAAAAGAGTCAGGATCTCATGAAAACCGTCTTTTCGTTTTCGCAGAACTTCAAGGCCGATGTTGATTTTAGCATAGGACGGCAGATTCATCGCCGGAGAAGTTCCTCGATCTCATCCCAAGTCTTCTGCTGGTAATGCCTCAATAAAGTCGTTGCGAAAGTCTCCTGATTCACGGGTCTGTTGAATGCTATGTTGAGGATCCTGATGCTCCCTTCATGCAGTGGATGTCGGAAGGTAATTGTGCGGGCCAGTGACGTGTTGACGATAAACTCCTGTACATAAAACCACAACTCTCCCCTGCGGCCGATGACAATCCTTCCCTGCTTATCTCGCTCGAAGACCCACTCCACCAAACGAGATGCTTCTTCCTCATCCCCCCATTCCCACTCGTTGTTCAAGAGAGAGATCATCTCTTTCAGGTTCAAACGAAATCCTAAAAACCGATAGACGATCTCTTCTTCGCTTCCCTGCCAAAAGACTTTTTTCGAAGGCACGATGAAATAAGCGCCTTCCTCGTTGATCATGATTTGATTTAGGGATCTCCCTAAAAAGTCGGAAACCTCGATCTTGCCGCGAGACGGAAGGCTGAACAAAAATGAAAATTTCGACCGCGTCGCTCCTTCCTCTCCTTTTATACGCAGAGAGGCATATCCTTCCATCGTCTCGATCTTCGGTGGAATAGGAGTTAAAAGCAGTTTTGAGGGCATGCAGGAGCTGACAATAATTAAGATGAGACACATCCCGATAAGCTTGGCGGATTTCAAAATGCCTCCCTAAGAAACAGAGCCGTACAGCTATTGCCGTTCAATCCCTTCTTCCTTCTCCGGCGCAGCATCATCGTTTTCCAGGTGGAATCCGTAATCTTTTGTCTTTATTTTCTTATTCTTGAACCGGTCGAGAAAAAGCTCTTCGTCCTCTATTTTTGACCTTCTTATGGGACGGCTCTCCCCTGGATCTGAAAGGTGGAATCCGTAATCTTCCGTCTTTATCCTGTCGTTCCTCAGCTTTTTTTTACGCATAAGGGGGTAGAGAGGGGATGCAATCCTTTTCCCAAAACAGGAAAGATTGGGATTTATGATCATGAGGATAAGAAAAGCCCCGAAGATGATAATGATTCCATAAGTCATCCAACTCATTTTTAACTCTCACCAGAAGGTTCGCACTTCTTCTGCAAGTAATTATATTTCTGCCCCCTCGATTAGTCAACTCGCTGTGTTTGTGTCGATTTATCCCACCCTGCAGAGATTCCCTTTTTGCCCCATCGTATTGAGGGAGTTCAAGACCATGATATCCCAGTAACCCGGATAAGTTAGGAGTCAATAACTCTTTGAACAAATCAAAAGAGGATGGATATCTGGCATCTGGAACGAAGAGAAAACGAGTGTATGTTAAAAAATGCGCGGCTATTAAGTTTCATTCCAACAAATTCAGCTGAAATCCTCGGGTTCATCTTGAAATTTGGGAATTTTGGATATGATCTTTTCACGTCCCAAATAAAGGCCGAGCAGGAAAGCCGAAGATGTTATGATTACGGTAAAAACGGATTTTAAAACATTCCTCATGGCCGATTTCCTATCACTTTTTAACCAAATCACACAGAAATGTCAACTCTACCCTTTGCCCTGATGGTCACCGTTGATTTTTTTACGAATTCCACCTATATTGAAATTACCTGAAATATTAATAAAAATGCCGATTATAAAGAATTTATCATTGTCTGCAGCCTAGAGGACAAGGTAAAGTCGAGATGAGCCATGAGGGAAAGGCGTGTAAAATCCGACTGGAGCGAAAACAGCTCCCACGCTACTCTTGCGTTTGATATGGTTTCGACAGTGCTGTCGATAACAACGGCAAACGGACTGGGGAAATTCACATGAAAGAAAAAACATTCAGTGTCATATCTGTTTTGGTACTGCTGTCTGCCTTTACTTGGGCGCAGGGGATTCGCAAACCGGTATGTGCCGGGAGCTGGTACGATCAAAGAAAAGAAGTGCTCTCCGGCCAGTTGGACTCCTTCCTTGAACGGGCGGAAATCCAGGGCGTTCCGACCGACAGCATAATGGGAATCGTCGTCCCGCATGCCGGGTACGCTTATTCGGGACAGGTCGCAGCGCACGCCTACCGCCTTGTGCAGGGAAAAGACTATGAGACGGTGATCATCGTCGGCACCTCCCATCGTTTCGGATTCAACGGATGTTCGATTTATCTCCAAGGGGGATACCAGACTCCTCTGGGTATCGCAGAGGTAGACGAAGACTTGGCCGGGTCACTCTCGAAATCCACGGGTTTTCGGTATATTGCAGATGCCCACAGAGAAGAGCATTCGGTAGAGATGCAAGTCCCCTTTGTCCAAAAAGTGCTCCCCGGGGCAAAAATTGTCCCCATTGTCATGGGTATCCCCTCGAAAAAGACGATATCCGCTCTGGCAAACGGATTTGCCGAAACCCTGGTCGGGAGAAACGTTCTCATCATCGCGTCGACAGATCTGTCACATTTTCTCTCAAAGGAAAAGGCCAACTCTGTCGATAAAGAGACCATTGCCCTTATCGAGGCTCTCGATGTGGAGAAGATTATAAAAAAACTGGGCCGCAATGAGAATATCATGTGCGGCGGGGGCCCGGTCAGTTCCATGATTCTTTTCGCAAAAAAGGCCGGAAATCCCCATGGTCAGGTTCTTAAATACATGGATTCTTCTCAGGTCGGAGGGGCAGAGGACAGGGTTGTGGGCTACGTATCGGCGGCTGTGTACGCCGACAAATCGACGCCTCCCTTCTCTCTTTCATCCGAAGAGAAAGAGGAACTCCTCAGCATAGCCCGTTCCGCGGTCGCTCTTTATGTCTCGGAAAAGAAAGTTTTTTCCCAAAGCACACAAAATCCCAGGCTTCTGAGCAAACGGGGTGTTTTTGTCACTCTTAAAAAAAAGGGACGCCTGAGAGGATGCATCGGATTCATAGAGTCGAACCTTCCTCTCCACCAAGCTGTCGTTCAAGCAGCCGTATATGCGGCGAGTCGTGATGTCCGATTCAATCCGGTGCAAAGCTCCGAACTCAAAGACATCGAGGTGGAAATCTCGGTCCTGACACCTCTCCGAAAAATTGCGAATTCCGAAGAGGTGGAAGTTGGAAAGCACGGCCTGCTCATATCCAAGTACGAAAAAAGAGGGCTGTTACTCCCTCAGGTCCCGGTGGAAAATCACTGGTCACGACAAGCTTTTCTCGAACAAACCTGTCTCAAAGCAGGGCTGCCGCAAGACGCCTGGAAATCCGGTGCCGACCTTTACGTTTTCGAAGCAATCGTCTTCCACTGATTCCTACCGGAGGATACATCCTCCTGATTCCTTTCAGGTTGCGTTATAAGGAATCTCTGGTATAATGTTTATTTCTCGGCTACCTTGAATTATTCACGAGTCGAGGTTGTTGGTGCGGCAACGAAGCCGCCCATGAAGCTGAAGTAAACCTACCGCGAGCCGACCCAACCTAACCCAGGCTGTAAGGAAGCCGATGCGGCAAGATCGGCTCGCCCGAAGGGTAAAAAATGGAGACAATAAGACTAGATTCTCTTGAAAATGATAGTGTCTTCATTTTTTATGAATAATTCATTAGGATGAATGAGGAAGAGCAATGCCTTTATACGAATATAAATGTTCCAAATGCGGAACAACCTTTGAAGTGATTCAAAAGATTGATGACCCGCCGATTGTCAAGTGCCTGAAATGTGGAGGCCCGACAAAAAAAATCATTTCGCCCCCTGCCCTCCAATTCAAAGGAAGCGGGTGGTATGTCACAGATTACGCACATAAAGACAACAAGAAATCTCCCCCAGACTCCAAGCAAGAAAAGAAACAAGTCACAGACAAGAGCCCCTCGGATTCGGATAAAAAAGCGGATAAACAGGTGTCTTCGCCGAAATAATTCACGGTATTTCCCCTGCTGCCCTCGCCTTTTGACAAGATAGAGATTAGAGAATAAAATTGGTGAGATGAAACTCCTTGTAAGAACGCCCAACTGGATCGGAGACGCCGTGATGTCTCTCCCGGTTTTGGATTGTTTGCATGAAAATCTTCCGGATGGAGAGATTTGGGTTGCTGCGACTCCCTGGGTTCGCGACGTATTCGCCTCCCTCCCTTATCTCGGCGGGACCGTATGTCTCCCGGAAGGAAACGGACTGAGAAACCTCAGGCTCTCAGCCAAAACGATCGAGGAGCATCGGTTCGATATCGGTGTGCTCCTGACAAACTCGTTCGCCTCCGCCCTCCTCTTTTACCTGGCAAAAATCCCGGAACGTTGGGGATATGCAAAAGACGGGCGGCATCTGCTTCTGACTAAGGGGATCACAGAAAAACTGCACGAAAAATCTTCCCATCAACTGCACTCTTATTTGACGCTCGTTTCAAAGCTGGGGATGGAAACCCCGCCGGTTCGACTGAACTATCCTCTGGCTCCTCATGACAAGGAGAGGGCTCGAGAATTTCTCGTTTCCTCCAATGTCGATACAAGCAAACCTATAGTCATCCTGAGTCCGGGAGCATCGTACGGTCCAGCAAAGAGATGGCCCACGCAGAACTTCGGCAGGTTGGCGGTTTTGCTCCAAGACAAAATCGGGGCGGAGATCCTCATTGTCGGATCGCAGCAAGATGGGGAGTTGGGCGAATCGATCGCAGCAGGTATGAATAAAAAGCCCGTCCTCCTGGCGGGAAAAACCAGCCTCAACCAACTGGCCGGGATCGTATCTCATGCAGCGCTTTTCGTAAGCAACGACTCGGGTCTCATGCATCTGGCCAACGCCCTGCACCGTCCCGTGATCGCCATTTTCGGCCCCACGGACCCAGGAAGAACAGGGCCCTACCAAGAACCTTCGCTGGTGCTCAAAAAAGAAGCCCCTTGCTGGCCCTGCTTTTACAGGGCCTGCCCGTACGAGCATCAATGCATGACCTCGATCACTCCCGAAGAAGCCTGTGAAGCCTGCCTCAAATTAATCTAATGAAAAACAGAAGAGCCGTCTTCCTCGACAGGGATGGGACCATCAACAAAGACGTGGGATACCCGGGCTCTTATGACGCGATAGCGATCTATCCTTACAGCTTCGAAGCCGTCAGGAAGCTTAATAAGGCCGGCTTTTTGAGCGTGGTCGTGACCAACCAATCCGGTGTGGGCAGAGGGCTCATAATGGAAAGAGATCTGCTCGAGATTCACGATAAAATGCGGGATGCATTCCTATCCCAAAAATCACGGCTGGACGCCATCTACTACTGTCCGCATTACATCTCCTCCCCGGTTCCCGAGTACAGGAAAGACTGCACCTGCCGTAAGCCGAATCCCGGGATGGCACTCAAAGCAGTAGCAGAATTAGGTATCGACATACAAAATTCTTACATGATCGGCGACAAAACCGAAGACATCCTCTTCGGGCTCAACATAAAAGCGACGCCCATACTGCTCCTTTCAGGGCACGGAAGACGAGCCCTCAAGGAGCTTACGGAAAAAGGAATCAAACCTGCTCATGTGGCGGCAAATCTGCTGGCGGCCGTTGATTGGATTCTAGCAAGAGAAACATGATACGTTTTGATACCATCCTCGAAAAAGTCTCTTCCACATACTCAGAGAAGGACATTACCTTGCTCAAGAAGGCTTATGTCTTCGCCGCCCGAGCTCATAAAGGGCAGATCCGTCGCTCCGGTGAACCCTACCTCAGCCATCCGTTGGAAGTCGCCAACATGCTGGCGGATATGAGCCTGGATGCAACCACACTCGTTGCCGGGCTTCTCCATGACGTCCTGGAAGATACCGAAGTAACCGCCCCTGACATTCAGAAAGACTTCAGCAAGGAAATCGCACATCTGATAGAAGGCGTCACAAAAATCAGCCTGGTTGAAGCATCCTCTCCCGAAATAAGGAAGGCTGAAAGTATCAGAAAGATTATCCTGGCAATGACGGATGATGTGCGGGTTATATTCATCAAACTGGCTGACAGAATTCACAATCTAAAAACCCTGAAATTCCTTCCGGAAGAAAAGCAGAAAAGAATCGCCAAGGAAACTCTGGATCTCTATGCTCCAATCGCCAACAGGCTCGGAATGGGGCGAATAAAAGCGGAACTCGAAGATCTCTCCTTCCGTTACGTGGATCCTGAAAATTTTTTTAAGATCGCTTCTCTCGTCGATCCGCTGAGGAAGAAAGCTGAGAAAGAACTTCTGGATATTAAAAAAAGCCTTGAGCAACTTTTAGAGAAGAACCAAATTCCCGCCGAAATATTTTACAGGATAAAGCGGCCTTACAGCATCTTCCACAAGCTGAACCGGCAGAACATAGACTTTGACCAGGTTTATGACTTCATGGCCTTGCGGCTGATCACGGATTCCGTCAAAAACTGCTATGCTGCGCTGGGCATAGTCCACCAAAAATGGCCTCATATCCCCCACAGATTCCGGGACTTTATTGCCATGCCCAAACCTAATCTTTATCAAGCTCTCCACACAACCATTATTACGGATATGAAGCAGACCGTGGAAATACAATTCCGCACCCAAGACATGCATAATCTCGCCGAGAACGGCATCTCAGCCCACTGGAGGTACAAAGAGGCGGACCCCAAAGCCATAACGAAAGAAGATAAAAGACTTGTGTGGCTGAGAGAGGTGGCGGAATTGTACAGGGAGCAGAAAAGTCCCAAAGAGTTCCTGAAAACTCTCAAGGCGGACCTGATTCCCGAAGAGGTCTATGCATTCACGCCAAAAGGTAAGATCATCACAATGCCGTTGGGTGCGACAGTTCTGGATTTTGCCTTCAAAATTCACTCCGAACTCGGTCTGCACGCAACAGGCGGGAAAGTGAACGGAAAATCTGTTTCCCTGCGGACCGTGCTCAAACCCGGAGACATTGTGGAAATCCTTTCTTTATCAGACAGAAACCCCAGCAGAGACTGGCTCAACTACGCTTTTACTTCCTCTGCACGTCACAGCATCAAACACTGGCTGAATCGGCAGGATAGAATCAAAAACAGGCACTTGGGAAAAAAGCTTTGGGAGAAACAACTCTCCCAATACACCCTTCCTTCCAGCGTAAAAAAAGAGAAGGGCCTGCTTGCCAGCATCTCTCAAGCTTCACATTTCACTGTCAGGAAGCTGGACGATTTCTACGCCTTGATAGGTTCGGGAAAAATCGTTCTCAATAAAAAGCTGATGGAAAAGATCATTCCGGAGGTGAGCTTGACGGCGAAAAGGGCTTCTCTTCTCAAGAAAGTCGTTAAAAAAGTGGCGAAAAAGCCCAGGACTGTCATCCAAGTGGAGGGAAAGGACACCTCCCACCTGAAAATTGCCAAATGCTGCTCTCCGATCAAGGGCGAGCCCATCATAGGCTACATCACGTCTGGAAAAGGGATCACCATACATTCTCTGCGGTGTCCTCTTGTCACGAAGGAAATCCTTGATCCCCAACGTACCATCGAGGCGTCCTGGGACAAAACCTCGAAGAAAGAATACAGGGGAAGACTTCTGATAAACGCTAAGGACACGCCGGGAGTGCTGGCCAAACTCACCGCAGCCATAGCTCAGCAGGCTGGAAACATTACAAAGGCTGAAGTGAAGACTTTTCTTGATAAACCCGCTCAGATAAAGCTGTCTCTGAATATCTACGACATAGACCATCTTGATAGAATCATAGACAGGTTATCTAAGATAAAGGATATCTTATCTGTAGATCGAGTTTAGATTCAGAGCGTCTTCTTAACTTTTCCCGAGCGGATGCACCTGGTGCAAACCCAAATCCTCTTCGCTCCGGATTGCGTTTGTGCTTTTACTTGCTGCAGATTCGGCTTCCATTTTTTCTTTGAAGCTTTGTGTGAATGACTGAGGGTCTGCCCGAAGACGGGTCCTTTTCCGCATATTTCGCAAACTTTCGGCATCGTTGTTCTCTCTAAAATAAGAATTTATACCATAAATCCCTCAAAATGCCAAATTTTAATTCACGTGGGCTTATAAGAACCGTTCTGCCGGTGCTTGAGAAATTGGGTAAATTGTACCAAAAAATTTTATGGTACAAAAATTGCATGTATTTCAGGCGGCTTGACGAACAGAACAAAAAGAAGTACTTTAAAAATTAAGGATCCTCGATGATTAAAAGACAAATTTGCTTCATCCTCGCTGCCATTCCTCTGGTCATTTGGATTACGGGGTGTTCGTCTTCATTAACCAATGACCAGCTTCGCTTTGGAATCGAAGCGGCGAAATTGGATTTGTGGGATGAGGCGATATTCAGATGGAAAAAAACTTTACAATCCAGCCCCGACTCAACGGCCGCATACAACAATCTAGCTGTTGCCTACGAAAAAAAAGGCCTTTGGGAGGAAGCAAAAGAGGCGTATGAAACCGCCCTGAAACTTCGCCCTGAGGACAAACACATCAATTCCAATTACAAACAATTCCTAATGCGGTATGAGGCAAGGAAAGATGAGATTTTTAAAAAGGAATAGACTTTTTTTGCTGCTTATGCTGGTGGCACTCTGTTCCTGTTCGGGCGGGCGCCACTGGAAGCTTAAGATTGAAATGCCGCGAAGCAAATCTTTCGAGCTGGAAAAATTTCGGGAACTGATTATTACGGACTTTTTTATAAAAAAAGAACGCTCCGACATGGACATCAATAAAGAAATGCTGGAGTATTTAGTCTTTGAATTCGGGAAAAACTCGGATATTCTCGTTTCTACCAGAGATCTCGAACTGGCCGACGAGGACATTTTCAACAACAAAGAATTCTGGATGGCGATACCCACCGAGTCCGATAGCACCATCCTTCTCACGGGAAGCGTAGAATACAAATCAGAAATTCGGAAGGCTTTGGTCGACGAAGAGAAAAGACAATTTGAAGACCCGTTCCCCCGCGATACCGGCCTCGAGCAAAGGCAATTCTTCACTCTCTTCTTTCACCTCTATCTGATCGATGCCAAGACGGGCGAAACCCTTTACACAAGAAATTTCAAGGAGACGAAGAATTATATCAATCCGAACCAAACGGCTTATTTCGCCTTCTTTGACCTCCTCCAAATCGTGAAGACAAAACTCTTCCGAGCTTTCTTGGGTGATGATCAAATCCAGGAAAGGTATCTCATTACCAAGTAATCGAGGAGATTCCATGAAAAGAAAAATAAAGCTCCTTATTGTTATCCCTTTTCTGGCCCTGATCACGCAGGCTGCATTCGGTCAGTACTATTACATTCCGTATTACGGAAAAAACAAAGTCATCTACGAAAATTTCAAGTGGGATAAATATGAGACAGCCCATTTCGACATCTACACCTACACAAAAGACGTAGCAATGCTGAAAACGCTGGCCTCATTCGCAGAAAGCGCCTATCAGGAGATCAGCCGGGACATAAAGCATGAACTTTCTGCGGCCGTGCCTCTGATTTTCTACAAGACTCTGACGGATTTCCAACAGACCAACCTCTACAATGTCCCCGAAGGAGTGCTCGGAGCAGCGGAACCCCTGCTTTACAGAGTTGCCCTCCACGGCGATATGCCCCCCAATGAGCTTCAAGACCTTGTCAAACACGAGCTGACCCACATCTTCGAATACGATCTGCTTTGGGGAAGTCCGGGCGGCGTGATATACGCCGTCTTCCAGCCTCCCCAGTGGGTTATGGAGGGTTTTTCCGAGTACACCACCGGATCATGGTCTTCATGGTCATCTTTGATAGTTAGAGATACCGTCCTGAATGACCGGATACCCGAAATGACCGAAGGCGGCCATCTTTTCAGCCAATACCCCATGGCCCGAGACCCCGCGTACGATTTCGGCCACGCCATCTACGACTTCATCGAGCACAAATACGGGAAAAACGGAATCCGAGAATTCTGGCAGTCTATGAAAAGTTCATCCGTGTTCGGCAGATCGGATCCCATCCACAAGGCTTTCAACCTGAAGCCTAAAGAATTCAACCACGAATTTAAAAAGTTCATCCGTGAAAAACACCGACATTTGCTTACGAGGGAGAACCCGGAGGATTACAGCCTGAGTCTAGGCCCGGAATTCCCTTTGAATCCTTATTATTTTGCGTTCTCACATGCCATCTCTCCATCCGGCGAGGTCGTAGCCGCGTTGACTTACAACATCAAAGACTATGACATCGATATCCTTCTCATTTCGACCAAAGACGGCGAAGTGATAAAGAACATAACCAAAGGCTACACGACCAAGTACGAATTCATCAAATACGAAATCGATCCTTCATCTGGTAAGAACCTTACCTGGTCTCCGGACGGAGACAGGATCGCCTTCTTCGGACGCCAAGGCCGCAAGCATTCCCTGTTCATTATAAACGCCCTGACGGGAAAAACCCTTCAAAGTATCCCTATCCCTCAGGACCAGCCGTCATCTCCAGGCTTCTATCCTGAGGGAAACGAACTCCTATACGGCGCATTTGATACGGGGAAACGCGACATCTTTAAAATCAATCTCGAGACAAAGAAAATCCTCAACTTGACTGAGGACGACCTCTTTGAAAAAGCCCCGACAATCTCCCCAGACGGCCGACATGTGGCCTACACGATTCACCTCGACACCTACGACAAGCTCTTCATCTCTCCTATCGATGATTTGAAGATCAAGAAACAATTGACATTCGGCAAAGGAAACACCATCTCTCCTGAATTCACGAAGGATTCTAAAGAGTTGTACTTTTCCGGCGACATGAGGGAAGCCTACAACATCTATTCCTTAGCACTGGAAACAGGCACGCTTAAACGCTATACCGATGTCAGGACAGGAAACTTTTTCCCCACGCCGCTCGTCAATGTCCCCAACGGGCTTGTGTTTTCATCTTTCAACAAAGGAGCATTCCAGATTTTCAAGGGTGAATTCGAGGGAGAGGAGGAGAAGACCATTGCCTTCACCGATGTCGATCCTGAAAAAGAATACACAAAATTCGAGCCTATCTTGACTCTTGATATCAACAAGGATGATATCAAAACCCAAAAAGGAATCGGGAAGTTGTACATGGTCGGCCGTCCTCCCGTGGAAGCCGTCTTGTCCACGGATGGATCGATCTACGGAGGCTCGGCTCTTTCCTTCTCCGACATTTTTGCCGACTACACCTTCACAATTGTCGCCTATCAGGTGAGAAGTTTCCGCTCTTACTATTTTTCGTTCCTCAACCAAAAAAGAAGACTCCAGTATTTAGCCGAGGTCTACTCATACACCATGTTTTATTACCCGTCCTATTCCTATTACGATCCATACCTCTACAATTTTCTCACCTATTCCGATGCCATCGCAACTCGAGACATTTCCGGCGCCAGTTTCAGCGCTTTTTACCCCATCAATCGCTACTACCGTATCCAAGGTTCCGTGTATTTCCAGCATTGGGAAGAAAATTTCTTCGATCCTTACCTCATACAACTCCTGACCTCAAGGGGCACGGCATTCAATTACTTCATGAATGGAAACATGATCGCCTTCAGCCTGGCTTTGGTCGGAGAGACCACGCGGTTCAAGTATTACGGGCCAACCGCAGGCAACACATTCAGGTTATCTGTCACGCAAGGCATCCCCATATCCGAAAGCTTCCTCTCGAACACGACTGTCCGAGGTGATTTGCGTCAGTATTTCAACATCGGTGGTGATTTTCTGTTCGCTATGCGGTGGAACGGATTCGGAAGTTGGGGGAAAAATCCGTTTATCTCATACTTCGGCGGAAACAACGAGGTGCGGTCTGTTCCTTTCTATTCCCTCATCGGAACAGAGGGCTGGTACGGAAATCTTGAATTTCGTATACCGCTCGTCAATGTGGCATTAACCTTCATCGGCCAGATAGGACCTATCCGCGGGGTCCTTTTTCTTGACATGGCGCGGTCGAAGATGAAAGGGCAGCCTTCAAAATACACTCGATATGTCGGGATCGGTCCCGACAATAATATCATTCTCAAGGAGTATGAAGCCCTCGGCTCGTTCGGCTATGGATTCGAATTCTTCCTGTTCGGCCTTCCGATGCATCTAGAATTTGTCAAGAGACTGGAGTTTCCTAGTTTGAGAAATCCATTCGACTATGACGTAGTCGGCGGATGGATGACAAAATTCTGGATCGGTTTTGACTTCTGATCCGGCCGGGAAAACGTTATTATTTCGCACGTCTTTCGCAGTTCCGAAACCGCCCCTTCATTCGGCTTTGTACAGGATATAAAATTTTCTTATTTTCCTTGAAATCGGTATTTTTGAGTGCTATCATATTTGGGCCTTCGCGACACCTTCATCAGCAAAATGGAAGGTTTTCCACAGCTGTGGATAAATCTGTGGAAATATAATTATCATTAATGGAACATATAGATAAACTTAATCCATGGCTCAAAATTAGAAATGAGCTTGAAAATCGGATAGATCAGAACAGTTTCGAGACATGGTTTAGGCCCACCACATACATAGGAGAAGAATCGAATACACTCTACATCAAAGTGCCCAACTCCTATTTCAAGGATTGGCTCACATTTCACTATTCGAGTCAGATCAACGCCATATGTCAGGAGCTTTTCGGAAAAATCTTCGAGATTAAATTTATCTTCGAGGAGAGTTCACCGGCCTTTATCCGCCGCTCCCCACAAGAACGGAAGTCAAAAGGAACGTTTCTTCTCAACCCAAATTTGAACCCCAACTATACTTTTGAAAATTTCGTTGTCGGCTCATGCAATCAATTCGCTCACGCCGCGGCCACAGCCGTCGTTAACAATCCCGCCAAGTCTTACAACCCCCTCTATGTTTATGGCGGAGCCGGCTTGGGGAAAACCCATTTGATGAATGCTATAGGACATCACACCCTAAAAACTCAAGGAAGCCTGAAGGTGCTTTACATCACGACTGAAAAATTCATGAACGACCTCATCAACCACCTTCAGTACGGAAAAGTCCTCGATTTCCGTCAAAAATACAGAAGTATAGACGTGCTCCTGATGGATGACATCCACTATTTATCCGGAAGGGAGAGGACAAAAGAGGAATTTTTCCACACATTCAATCATCTCTATGACAGCCAAAAACAGATTGTCATATCCAGCGACTGTCCCCCGAAGGAAATTCCAAACCTGGAAGAGAGGTTCAGTTCCCGGTTCGAATGGGGGCTTATAGCGGATCTTAAGCCTCCAGATATCGAGACCAGAATCGCCATTTTAAAAAAGAAGTCCGAGCAAGAGAATGTCGATCTGCCAGAAAGCGTCGGTCTTTTTATCGCCGATAAGGTCCGATCAAACATCCGGGAACTCGAAGGATACCTCCGGCGAGTGATCGCTTATGCATCTCTAAAAGGGGAGCCTATCGAACTCGATCTGGCAAAGGAAGCCCTCAAAAGCTTGTTGGATTCATCCTCCCAAATCGTGACCGTCGAAAAGATACAAAAAATCGTCTGCCACAAGTACAAGATAAAACTCTCCCAACTGAAGGCTAAAAACAACTCTCCAAAGGTTGCTTTCCCCCGTCAAATTGCCATGTATCTTGCCAAGGAGCTCACAAAAACATCCCTTCCGGAAATCGGTAAAAAATTCGGTGGAAAACATCATACAACCGTTATACACAGTATTCGAAAAATCGAGAAATTAAGAACGAACGACCAGGAATTCAACAAAGAAATAAACACTTTGATCAGTTACATCCATTAGCAAACATGGGGATTGCTGTGATTTTGCACATTTTCATTGCTTTT
>JAFGNQ010000217.1 GCA_016926925.1 Candidatus Aminicenantota bacterium | reverse complement strand
TTCATCAAAATTTTTTTATGATGTGCCATGGGGGAAGTAACAAAAAATAGTGCGGACACATTCATTTAGTTGCGACAGCAGCAAACAAAATTTTCCTCCTCTTTTTCTCGAGACTGTTCATTAAGCCTGTCCCGACATAGATTTTGGGATTTCTCTGACGGGCATTCCTGTGCTCAGGATGATGTCATTTATATAGATCCCAACGTGAAGGAGGTATTCATGTTTCGAAAATGCCGTATCGGCAGCATCGCCATTTTAGGACTCGTCATCTTTACCTTAATCGCATCGCCGGCCCATGCCCAGCAGCTCACGGGTAAGGTGGTCGGCACAGTGACGGACGAAGAAGGGATTTCGCTCCCCGGTGTGACCGTAGAGATTTCCAGCCCGGATCTCATGGGAGGGATTCATTCTCAGATCACTACCGAAAAGGGGACCTTCCGCTACATCAACCTGCCCCCGGGTGTGTACAAAGTAATTTTCAAGCTTGAAGGATTTCAACGGGTGGAACGAGAAAACATTCATGTTTCCGTCGGCGCGACGGTCACTTTGAACATCGCCCTGAAGCAGGCAACCCTGGCGCAGGATATCGTGGTTACTGCGGAGACACCTCTCATCGATGTAGCCAAGTCGGGCTTCTCCACCAATTTCGCCAAAGAAGATCTCGACAAGCTCCCTGTGGGAAGGTTCTCGCATTTCGACGTTACCAAAATGGCCCCCGGGGTGCAACTCACAAGCGAATACTCCAATTGGAACGTCGCTTACGGCTCGAACGTGGAATCCAATGCGGTGCACCTGGATGGCGTGGATATCACCAACCCGGATGTGGGCGTTGGCTGGCACTACATCAGCTCGGAGACCTTCGAGGAGGTTGAAGCGACGGGTATCGGTTCCTCTGCTGAATACGGACAATTCACGGGCGCCGTCGTCAATATCGTAACCAAGTCCGGGGGGAATATGTTCGAGGGCGCGCTTTCCTATTATGGACAGTGGAGCAAGCTGACCGCAGACAACAATCCCGAGCCGGACACGACTTTTTCATACCACCGGCACAAATTCTACTATGCTGCGGCTGCGCTGGGCGGTCCGATTATCAAGGATAAACTGTGGTTCTTCGGAAATTACGAAAAGAATGAGGATTCCGCTTCGTTCTGGCTTTCGGATCCCAAATATCCCAGCCTTTGGCCCGGCCAGAAAGCGTTTTTCAAGCTCTCTGCGCAAGTTACGACCAGCCATAAGTTAGTCGGATCCGTTTATTTCGAAAACGGCAAGGTTCAGGATACGGAAAATCCCTACTATTTGCCCGATGCTTTAGGACAGGAAGATTGGCGCGTTCCCACCTGGAATTTCATGTACAGTTGGTTGATGAGTAAAAATGCGTTCTTCGAAGTGAAGTATGCCGGCTACCGGTACTACGATGACTATCTCCCGCTCTATACGGACCTCGACACCCCTCCCCGCTACGATTGGAATACGGGCGTGTATTCGAACGGAGTCTGGTGGCCGTGGAAGTATATGGTCGGCAGGGATCAGGTCAACGCCAATCTGACCTACTATGCGGATGATTTTCTCGGCGCCGAGCACGATTTCAAAGTCGGCGTTCAGTACAACAGAGGAACGTCGAAATGTCACGGAGGTTACCCCGGAGGTTATGCTACGGCGTATTATGCCTACGATTATTACGGCTATATCTATCCCTATCTCTATAAATACGAACAGAACGTATTCTATTACGGAGGGGTCGTCAATGCTGTCGGTGTTTTCGTCAACGATTCCGTGAAGATTGGAGACCGGCTGACGGTCAACGTCGGTCTCCGCTTCGATCACAACAATGCCTCTATCCCCGATTATCCCGTGATGGACGGATGGACGAAGACCTCGGAAATAAGTCCGGGAATCAAAGACTTGATCACCACCAGCACCTGGTCTCCCCGAATCGGATTCGTTTATCAACTGACTTCCGATCACAAAACCCTGTTGAGAGCCAGTTACGGCCGCTACTATGATGGACTCCACATGTCCAACTGGAACTGGCCGGGTCCGCATGTCACGGACTGGAATATGTATTACTACGATTATTACCAAGAGAAATTCGAACTATGGTATACGGTTCCGGGATCCATGGGGTACGCCGTCGATCCGGACTACAAAATCCCGCATGCCGATCAGTTTTCTGTCGGTCTGGAGAGGGAGTTTTTTCAGAACTTCTCCATGGGAGCGAATTTCATCTACAAGAAGGAAAAAGATCTGATAGGCTGGCAGGACAGGGGCGCGACCTACGAGCAAGTGACAAGGATATCGCCCGATAACGGAAAGGAATATACGGTTTGGAACCTGACAAGCCCTCTGGATTCGCACGATTACTGGATCACGAACCCTCCGGAATACGAGCAGTCCTACAGGGCGCTGATCCTGACGCTGACGAAGAGGTATGCCAACAACTGGATGCTGAATGCGTCCCTTACCTGGTCCAAGAGTGAGGGGCTGAACAATGTCGCCCATACGGATTTCCAGGAAGCGACGATCTACAGTGCAGGAAAATTCGGAAAAGACCCGAATGACCTGATCAACGCCAAAGGCCTTTTGCAGTTCGACCGCAGGTGGATGTTCAAATTACAGGCCAGCTACCAATTTCCCTGGGAAATCCTGGCCAGCATCAACTACGTTTACCAGACGGGAACGCCTGCTTTTTCCCTGGTGAAGGTTTTCGGCCTCAACCAAGACGTCGGGGCGGGTACCATCATCTTGGCTGAACCCCGGAATGAGAAGCACAGACTCGACCCATGGAGCATGCTTGATTTCAGAATAGAAAAGTCTTTTTCTCTTTTCGGAACCGCCAAACTCAGCGCTCTTTTCGATGTGTTCAATGTGTTGAATGCGAACACGGCAACAGGCTTAGCTTCTTACAATGCCTGGGCGGATAATTACCTGCAGCCGAATTGGATCTTCTTCCCTCGGCGTCTTCAGATAGGCATCCGGCTCGACTTTTGATGATTGGAGATCCGCTCGAAAACCTTATCGGACCCGATGAGTATTAAAAATGCGGTAATTCTTTAATAAACTTGATTTTAGGCCACGGCGGGTCGAATCGTCCGTTGCCGTCGACATCGATAAAGACCGGATTGGTTATGGCATAAGGGAGGGGACCGCAGCCCTCGAAGACTCTCTGGACGACGGGGAAAAGGCTTTTCTTGCCTATGACTTCAATGACGATGTAGGCGTCCCGTTCGAGTTTCACGGTGGCCTCCCCATGAATCATGCGGACGGCTGCGCGCGGGATCCGGACGAGAGCAACGTTTTTTCTCTCGCCGTTGACGATGATCCTGAGTTCATCCACCGAAACCCAGGGCGCGCTCTGAACCTTTATCGTGATGTGCGCCTTGCCTTCTTTATCGGTGAACGAATCTCCGGCCGTGTATTTGTCGTTGACCCTGAACTCCACCACAGGCCCTGTGCTGGCAAAGGACCGTCCCTGCTTCATGGCCGCAATCAGAGCCCGCTCGTCCGGTTTTTCCTTTTTACCGCCCTCGTAATAGACGTATGTCCGGGAATAGCCGGGTTCGTCTCTATCGATCTCATGGGAATCCGAAGAGCCGACCAGCGGGTAGAAATAGCCGCGGTTCAAGAGGTGAAGCCAGTCCTCGACCACCACATAATCGCTTTTTGAAGGGAAGCAGGGACCGTTCAAAACTTCCATGACATCGAACGGAGCGTCAAAACCCGCTCGGGCCGAGGCTGCCGACTCCCGGTCCAGCTTGAAAAAACTGAAGTAATCGTTGTTTGGATGATTGACGTGAATCAGGGATCCCGGATCTTTCTCCCGGCTCTTTTCATAGAGCGGCAAATTCTGATTGGTGAAGCCGGTCTCGATCGCTCCGTTGTTCGGCTCGTTTTCTCTGACCTTCAATGGATACCTGTTGAACTCCGGTAAGTAGTTTGTGTCCTTGTCGATAGGGCTGACCTCTTCGCCGCACATGGGGATCAAGTATTCCTCCAAACCGAGCTCCTCGAGAGCGGGCTGGAAATCCGTGACAAAGTTGTGATCCGTGGAAACAGCCACGTCGACTCCTTCGGCGATGACGGATTTCACCCTTTCGGCTGTCGTTACCGAACCGTCCGAATTCAGGGTATGGAGGTGGGGATCGACGGAAATGAAATCCCCGGTATCCACGACTTTGTTTATGCGGAAGGCAAGCTCCAGCAGGCTGCCGGCGGTGATTTCTACGGTTTTTTGATCGAGCGTATATTCCGGCCCCCGGGAGGCAAAGACAAGGTAGGTGCCGGAAGGCAGTTCCTTCTCCAGTCCTTCTCGCGGCGGATAGCACGAATTCTTGAATTGTTCCACGTAATTTCCGGTCTCTATCGGATTCAACGGCCGGAAATAGGGCGTTTTTGTCTGGGAGATCCCGATGAAGGTCACTTTTCCCGGCTCGAAACCGCCGCCGTCGTTTTCGATTTTCACCCTGACCTTGCCTTTGGGCAGGTCGTGGAGCGTGCATAAATTCTCTTTTCCTTCGGCGACCAGCAAAGTGCTGTCGCATACAGTCGGAAATAGGTTGGCTCTGACCGAGTAAAGACCAGGCGGAAGGCGAATTTCGAGCGCAGCACTCCCTTCGATAAAGGAGCGGAAAAATTCGGAAGACCCGGAGTCCCGGACTATGACTTCCAGGAGATCACCCTGAAAATCGGCGAAGTCGATTCGTGCTTTTTCAGCCTTGATGTTCAAGATATCATAGATTTTTCGAAGAAGCTCGCTGTTTTCCACATCCACGAGGAGGATATAACGGATTTCATGCGTTTTTCCCGGTGCAAGATTCACCGGGAGCGGTTCGTATTCCCCCAGTGCAGGATTCCGGTCGATCCACCCCAGGTAATATCCTTTTTTGGGGAAAATCCGGAAGAAGCGGTCGGGATGATCCTCCTTGCTGAAAGGACTGAACGAATAAATTTGATTGTCGGTGAAATAGAGGGAATATTCGAGTTTATGAATATCGGTGTTACCGGTGTTTTCGATGGTGGAGGCGATGTCGATCCTTCCGCTTTCGGGAACGAAGCAATAGGTGGTCGCGATCCGCGCTTTTTCTCCTTCGTTTCCCTTAAATACAGCCTTGGCCAGGAAGGCGAAAGATCCGTCGCTCGATTGCCTCTCGGCAGGCAGAATGGAATCGTAGGCAAGATACCGCCCTTCGCCTTGGACTTTCACATAAGGAGATCCGATTATCAAATCGCTCTTCAGGTTACGGCCTCCGGGCAGAAAGCCGATGATACTGCCCATGGTGTTTTCGATCGGATACTTGTAAAAGGACTGCCGTATCCTGGGTGTGGTGCCGACGAGGGCCAAATATTTTCCATCGGAGACAAGATAATCTCCCTTTTTCCCCAGGGGACAGAATTTCTCCGGGATGTCCTCTTCACTCTTTATGACCGTAACCTGAAATTCCGATGCCTGAAGACAAATGGAAAAGAGAAGAAAAAAGATTCCCACTGAAAATTTAGTGAAGCCTTTCATGATAAACCCCATGAGACCTGTCTTTCTTCGGGCTTTTTCTCTGCCGGGGAGGAGTGGATTATTCCCACGTTATTTTCGATCAGGATTTCCGTGCCGTACGGCCTGGACAGTTTCTGGAGACGCTTCAGAATCTCCTGCGCCTTCTCAGGGGAGGCCGTTCTCGGCAGCCCGCTTTCCGTCAAGGTCCGTCCATATCCGAGGTCCACAGGATAGAGACGAATCTCCTCAATCCCTCCCTGTCGGAACCGGCATTCGGCAATGATGCTCTGGAAGGTCAGGTCGTTGTTAAAGCTTTTGGCGTTCAGAACAGCCGTCAAATCGGCATCGGTGGCCCGCTCCGGATACTGAAAGGCCTGTTTCAGCAGTTCCCGGTTCCGGCGGTGGAGGTCGGCAGGCAGCGGTTCCTGGATATCGCTCCAGAAAAAATTTCCCAACCCGTAAAAGACCGGTTTGCCCTTGTAGATTTCGATCGGGCCGAGATGATGGTGCCCTGTCGTGACGAAAGCGTCCGCTCCTCCGTCGACAGCCGCCCTGGCCAGTTCCTGGAGGAAGGCGGCCGGAGGTTCGGGCCAAACTTCGCTCGATGACTCATGGGAATGGACGGCGGCAATGAGAAAATCGCTGTTCTGCTTTCCCTGACGGATACTCTTCAGGATTTCTGCCAGGTCATCGCTGTCCATCTCATAGCGGTAGCCGCATGCCTCTCCCAACTCGTAGTCGATACCGAAGAGAGAGAGTTCGCGGGGCGGCTGCTTTTCGGATTTCACGGATTTTCCGGGATTGAAGGCGGTTTGGACTTCGGCCAGAAGTTTCATGACCTGGGCGGGCACAACCGAATTTTTTTTCACGTTCAAGGGATTCACACCGGGCCGCCCCGGAGCCGCACCCTCGGGCGGAAGCGCATCGCTTGTCGGTCTGAAAGAGGTGGCCGTGGAAACGATTCCGATACGCCCCTTACTGCTTTCAAAGTACATGGCTGCTCGTGCCTTTCCCAGGTTGTCCCCGGTTCCTGCATGCGTCAAGCCTGCTTCATCCAGCCGGCGGCCGGTTTCCCTCATCCCTTCGATCCCCCAATCCAGGGCATGGTTGTTGGCACAGGAGAACAGATCGAAGCCGAGGGCTGCAAGGTCCGCCGCAACATCCGGCATGCTCACAAGCGTCCAGTCGCCCTCCCAGGAGAACGGATACCCCTTGAATTCCTTAATATCAAGGATCGAAGTTTCCAGGTTGCCGCAGGCCGCATCGCTGCTGCGCAGGATTTTCACCAGCTCGGCAAACCCTGAGTCCCTCTCTAGATACTGCGATGCCCGGCGCGAGAGAATGCAGTCCCCCACGGCTGTGAGCGTAAATCCGTCAGCCACGCTCATCTCCAATTCTTTGGCCAGGGGGCGTTTCGGATCGAGCCTCTTCGGATCCTTGCTGCCGGGATCTGCCTGTTGAAGGGCGGCGTTCAGAAAGTTCACCAGAACAAAAGCCACAGCCGCAGCCCGCAGGAACCGCAGGCCCTTTTGCAGCGAGCTTGACCCATTGCGTTCAATGCGGATGACAGACGCCGGAATTTTGAAGTGGTTTTTCATTTTTCACCATTCTTTCCTTTTTCCCCGAATCATTGCCTTGATTTATACCAGAACGGGATGACCTGTTCAACCCCGGGATATTATGAAAAAAAACCTGAGAACATACTCAAAATGACCTGGTCAACGACTGGAAAGCAGGCACAAATCCAGCGAAACCTGGGAACCGTGAGGCAAGCACTCATGGTCTGCTCAGCCGAAAAGCGAATTCTTGTCTCCAGACGCTCACTGGTAGTCGCGGGGGATGGCCTCTGTCCAGGTCTTCTCCCGGATCAGCCGGTCTCCATAGAAGAGCTTTCTCGTGTATTCGTAGTAGAAGTGCTTCAGGTCGCTGCGGAAGCTGAGGAGCCCCTGCCACACGAGGTTTCGTCCTCCGACTTGAACGATGCGCTTCATGTCGCTCGTGACCGAAGCGGCCTCGGGGTGTTTGTCCTGTGCTTCGTAGATGATCTCGTCTGAATAGCGGATCAGTCCCCAAGGGTATTCGCTGCCGCCCGAGTTGTCGGCCACGACCTTCGTCGCCGCACGCGGCACGTTCCGTTCCACGGTCGTGACTTCGCTGTATCCTGAGATCGTGCCGCTGAAGGTACGGTAGCCCTCCGGCTCCGGATCTTTCGCAGGGGGAAGGAAGTGCGGTTTGGGACGGTCTGCGTAGGGTACGACGGGAAGTGCGACGCGCGTCGGCGTCTGACCTCCCAGTTCGAGACGCGTTGTCATCGGATAGGGACTGGGCCAGATCATCGGCCACTGGGCGTTGTTGACAGCCAGCCGGATGCGGTGGCCTTTGGGAAAGACCCACGAGGTGAAGCGCAGCTCGATCTCCAGCGGG
>JAFGNQ010000216.1 GCA_016926925.1 Candidatus Aminicenantota bacterium | reverse complement strand
TCTCGTCGGCCCCGCCAGATTTTCCCCTGAAAAACCCCGTTTTCCTTTAAGCACCATTAAGCCAAATTAAGCGAGATTAGACAAAATTTGTGACACCGGCGTTACACGGAGGGGACTGGTCTATTCTAATTTGGCTATTACGTTGGTTGACTATATCTTAACCCATATTCCCCATATTAAACGCAAATATCGCTTAACAAAGTCACCCTAAGATGTTATTATATAAGAAGATAGAGGGCGGTAATGGCGCAAAAAATGAAACACACAAAGGGTGAAAGGCTAAACATTCGTTTTAACCGTAAAATTAAGCTTGAATTTCATGGCGCAAAATTGACTTCTGATGGTGGCCTTCTTGCCTACCGGGAGCTTGATGATGCATTAAGGCTATTTGATTCTGTTTCTGCTCTTCTGAGCGATAGGCGAACCGGGCGCAATATTCAGCATGACATAACCAACCTTCTGCGGCAATCTGTATACAGTCGTCTTGCAGGATATGAAGATGTCAATGATGCTCAGCGTTTATCGGTTGATCCGGTCATGAGAGCAGTGACGGGAAAGAAGAAGAATGCGGCCAGCACCAACACGATGGGCCGTTTCGAGACAGAGATTCTGGCTCTGAAGGAAAACCTGGATGGTTTGTCGGGAATTAACGGCAGCTGGGTTGAGAGAGCGATGGAAAAAACACCTCATCATAGAATCATTTTAGACATGGATAGTTCAGAAAGTCCTGTACATGGTGAGCAGGAGGGTTCAGCCTATAACGGTCATTTTAGATGCAGTTGCTATCATCCTCTATTTTGCTTCAACCAATATGGCGACTGTGAGGGAGCGATACTTCGTCCAGGTAACGTCCACAGCGCTGATCGCTGGAAAGAACTGCTGGAACCTATTGTCCGGCGATATGAGAACAAAAAAGTCAGGAAGTACTTTCGGGGTGATGCTGCATTTGTAAAGCCTGAGATTTATGAATACCTTGAAGAAAACGGTTTACTGCATGCAATCCGTCTTCCGGCAAATGATGTCTTATATGATGAAATCAAACATCTTCTGACCCGCCCTGTTGGTCGTCCTTCGAGAAAGCCGGTTGTTTGGTTTCATGATTTCAAGTACCAGGCGGCCAGCTGGCAAAAGAGGCGTCGCGTGGTGGCGAAAGTTGAATGGCACCAGGGAGATTTATTCCCGAGAGTAGGTTTTATTGTAACCAACATGAGCACCAAGGCAGAAGGTGTTGTTCAATTCTACAATGGACGCGGGATTGCAGAGCAGTGGATAAAAGAAGGAAAGTATGCTCTCAACTGGACGCGACTTTCATGCAAACAATACATCTCAAATCAGGCGAGGTTATGTTTGTTTGTACTGGCCTATAATCTGGGTAACTTTCTGCGCCGCTTGGCTCTTCCGGGAAAAATCAAGCGCTGGTCACTTCGGAGCCTGCTTGTGAAACTTATAAAGATCGGGGCTAAGGTTCTTAGACACAGCCGTTATGTTATTTTCCAGATGGCAGAGGTTGCCATAAGAAAGGAGATATTTGCTGAGATACTGTACAGGATCAGTCGATTACGATGTTGTTCTGTTTAACACGACCTTCACAAATTAGGAATCGATGGACAGATATCTCTAAATCTCGAATTTAGGGAAGAAGACTGTTGACAAGCAAGCAAAATAGCCTTACCTTGATTTAAGATAGGATAAAAAGGGGTTTTCTATGTCAGAAAAAGTGTTAAGAATGGAGCGTTGAGCAATTCTTTTGCTAACATCCTCCTTTATAAAATTGATATGAGGAATATCGGATATTATGTTTGTATTGTTTTTATTCGCAAACGGTGTTCTTTTACCTAAGTTAATGTTCGGTTATATCGATCCGGGAACCGGGAGTTACATTATTCAATTGTTGATTGCCTCCCTTGTCGGTGTTTCGTTTGTGGTTAAAATTTTCTGGAAAAAAATTAAGCTCTTTTTCGGAAATATACTTAAAAAGAAGTCTAGGAATGAAGAAAAGCCGTGAGGAAGTGCCGGGATCCTTCCGCGATCCCAGCGGATTCCTCTTTTTAAAGGATGGGATTCTTTATCGTCAAGTCAATTCCTATTACCGGGATGATTATGACCATTTGATGGTATCCGGGCTCTATTCCAGATTGACCGGTTCCGGACTTTTGATCCCTCACAATGAGATGCCTCCTTCTTATGCTGAAAAAGAAGGGGCATATAAAGTGCTGAAGCCCGAGCCGGTGGCATTCGTGTCGTATCCCTATGAATGGTGTTTCAGTCAGTTGAAAGACGCTGCCTTGGCTACTTTGCAAATTCAAAAAATCGCCGTTGAATACGGAATGACTTTAAAGGACGCTAGTGCTTATAATATTCAATTCCATCATAGCCGGCCGCTCTTAATTGACACACTCTCCTTTGAAAAGCTGGGGCAAGTAAAACCCTGGGTTGCCTACCGGCAGTTCTGCCAACATTTTCTCGCTCCCCTGCTGCTTATGGCATATAGGGACCATCGCTGCGGCCGGATGCTCAGGCTGAATATCGACGGCATACCCCTGGATCTGTGCAGCAAGCTCCTTCCCCGGTTCACACGATTCGTTCCGGGTATTTCCATGCACATCCATATGCATGCATTGAGCCAGAGACGATATGCCGCACGAAGAATCGACACAGGAGACAGGAAGATCGGGAAAACCGCTTTACTCGGTATCATAGATAGCCTTGAATCCCTGATAAAAAAAGCGAAAATTCGGATAAAAAAAAGCGAATGGGGAGAGTATTATGCGGATACAAATTACTCGCCCCGGGGATTCGATCAAAAGCAAAAAATCTTGAAAATATTTCTGGATAAAACCGCTCCCGCTGTCGTCTGGGATTTGGGCGCCAATACTGGAATTTTCAGCCGGATAGCCGCCGAATCGGGCTGCCTGACCATATCTTTTGATATGGACATGATTGCTGTGGAATTGAGTTATCGGGAAAACCTGCTGGAGAAACAAACCCGTGTTCTTCCTCTGTTGCTCGACTTCGCCAATCCCAGCCCTGCCATCGGATGGGAAAACAAAGAACGTTTATCCTTTATGGATCGCGGTCCCGTAGACACCGTCATCGCACTGGCGCTCATCCATCACCTGGCGATTTCCAATAATCTTCCTTTGGAGAAAACAGCGATATTTTTTCATCGCCTTTGCCGATATTTAATAATCGAGTTCGTTCCGAAAAGCGATTCCCAGGTACAAAGGTTACTGGTCACCAGAAAAGACATATTTCACCACTATACAACGTCCGATTTTGAAAACGAATTCAGCTGGTATTTTGACATTCTGGAATCGGAAGGAATACCAGATTCTCAAAGAATTATTTATTTGATGCGGGCTAAAAATACAAAAGATTCATGAAACAAAAAAGGGCTTTTTATCATTTGCTCTACACTCTCTTTCCTGTTTTATTTTTATATGCTTACAATATTGAAGAAGTTCTCCTTCAAGTCATTTATATTCCCCTCGTCGTCTCTCTCCTCGGGGCTTTGTTAATCTGGGGGATTTGGCTGTTGCTGATGAAAAACGGCCATAAGGCGGCCTTATTAACTTTTTTATGCCTGTTTCTGTTTTTTTCTTTTGGGTATTTCAGGAATATAATCAAGGGCGTACTTCCTGTTTCAAATAGACTGCCCCCCTTGATTTTTCCGGTGAGCTGGGGGCTTCTATTCGGCTTTTTGGGATACTTAGCGGTCAGAACCCGGCGTGATCTGGGCCGGTTTACCACGGCCGCGAACTTGGCAATGACAATTCTGATATTAATCCCGGTTGCTCAAATCGCCTTGTTTAATTTGACGCCAGTCAGAATGACGGAACCGGATAATCCCATTCCCGACGCCTTGTCCCTCAGTCATAACCTCGAAGCACCCGAGCCTGGATTTCCGGATATCTATTATCTAATTTTCGATCGGTACGCCAACTCCAAAATTCTTGAGGAATATTACGATTTTGACAACCGCGAATTTCTTGACGCAATGAAAGCACAGGGATTTTATATTGCCGGGAACAGCAGATGCAATTATCCCCGGAGTTATCTTTCCATATCCAGCTCATTAAATATGCAATATCACAATCACCTGGTAAAAGAAGGGCCCATTCGTAAACGAGCGATCTACAGCCTGCTCAAGGATCACAAGGTTTTTCGCCTTTTGAAATCCCTGGGATACAAGTATTATCAATTCGGCAGTTGGTGGGAAGCGACCAAATACAATGAAAACGCAGATTTTATTTACCGGGGAGCGGAGAGTATTGATTTAAATCAGGATTTCATTATGCAGCTGATGAAAACTACGCTTCTGGGTCCTTTTACAGCCAAGACGGCCATGGCGGATATAATTCGGGCCTCTGTATGGGCCACTTTCGCTAAACTGGCGGAAATGCCTGATGAGGAAGGACCCAAGTTTGTTTTTCTGCATATATTGCTGCCCCACAGTCCATTTTTATTTGAAGCTGACGGGAGCGTTCTGGAACCCCTGGTCAGGAAACGGCGAACCATCAAGAAAAATTATGTAAATCAATTGAAGTTCACCAATTCTAGAATTCTTGAGTTGGTCGCCGTATTGCTTGAAAAATCAAAAAAGCCTCCGATCATCATTATTCAATCCGACGAAGGACCCACAAAAAAGGAATTTTCATTCGGAGGCATGACGAATATCAAACAACCAGAAAGGGCGGAAATAATGACCCGCATCCGGTGCCGGATTTTAAATATGTATTATCTTCCCGGGGTTGACCGGAAAGATTTATATGCTTCCATATCTCCAGTAAATTCCTTCCGGCTGATTTTCAATCTGTATTTCGGGGCAGACTTCCCTTTACTGGAAGATAATACTTATTTCGGGGAAGCCGATAAAAAAATCCTTAAACGCTTCCAGTTGCTTAATATAAAATAGTCCATAATATCCTTTAATTCCTGGAACAATGGATGATGATTGCATGATTAGTAACTCAGAATTAACAGGGAGGGGAGTATGAATCGGTTTAATCGGTTGTTTGTAGCTGCGGTCATGTTATTCTCTCTTAAATATTGAATAAAGTTTCTACGTCCATTCTGAGAATAATTGGGATAGAGTATACCGGGATGAGAAGGGAGATATCATGAAACGCACAAAGGGAAAACTCTGTACTATAGCCCTCCTTCTAGTCGTGGTAATTCTAGGCTTGGGACTGGTGATAAATCTTCCTGGAGTTGGCCAAGAGGATAAAGTGTCCCGATTCTGTGAATACCGGGGCTATTCCAACCCTGTCTCCCGGATTTTCCCCGCCGGAAACAGGATCAGGGTGACCGTCACCTGTGCCGATGCGGACAACACGCAGACGCCAGTCCTGTCTCCGCCGCCCACAGTGGGCATCCATCGCTCCAAAGGCAATGCATCACATATTGCCCTGCCAATTATTCCTTCGGTCCCGGAAGAAAAACGTGTCCTGCCGCTGAATATGATCTTAGGAGCGGCAGCGGTAGTTCTGGTGTTGCTCATTATCATCATATTGGCTAAAAGAAGAAATAAAACAGGATAATCAATCCGGAACAATTCCCGGTTCTATTATAGGAAGTGACAGATCAATTTTAGGCAAGCTCTGGATTTTCTGACATCAGTTCTTGTTTAAAGGCATTTACGGTATTAGTAGGGAGATGTCGGCTTATCCGTCGAGACCTCCACCTGTCTGGTCCATTTCCCATCTTTCCGCTTATAGACGGTGATCCAGGCGAACGTCGTGTCGAAATCCCTCACAGTGCCGTCATCCAATTTCCGGCTGCCCGCCACTCTGACTTTGACGATGGACCAGGCCGTGGAACCGTCATCCGACACGCCGATGATCGGCTCGCTCACATCCTTGTATTCGGTGAATGTCGTGTTCTTGAAATAGTCGCCGAGTGTCGTTTTCATCTCTTCTTTTGAGCGATGTCTAATCTCCCCATGGGCAACAAAGATGTAATCGTCTGAATAATCCTGAAGAAAGGAATCGAGGTCTTTGTTCAAGTGGTCGGCTATGAATTTTTTATGAAAGTCCAGGATCTCCGAGTGCAGTGTGTCCAAGTCGGGATTCGCTCGGCAGCCAATCCATACCAGGAAAAACAAAATGGAAATGATTTTCACGGTTTTTTGAGTCAGCTCCATTTCATCCTCCGCCTATTATAGAGAAGTATTCTTGACTCTTTATGTCTTATCTTACATTCCCGGCGCCAAAATTCAATGGCCGAGAAATTTCTGTTAAACCCTTCATGTCTTAACTCATATGCGTGATGCGTTCGTTGATATCTTTGGTCTGCGTGTGGTATATAAATCGGAGAGGTGATGCCTATGGATTTTTTTGAATTGATCGGCAAAAGATACAGCGTCCGTGCTTATAAAAAGACGCCTGTGCAAGAGGACAAACTTCGGAAAGTCCTCGAAGCTGCTAGGATGGCACCGACTGCAGCCAACAGGCAGCCTTTCCGATTTGTCGTTATCCACACCGAAGGTCGGGAATCCGAACTGAGACGGATATACAGCCGAGAATGGTTCACGCAAGCGCCTCTCGTCATATGTGCCTGCGCTCTGTCTGCGGAAGGATGGACGCGGGGAGACGGTAAAAATTTCAGTGAAGTGGACGCAACGATCGCCATGGATCACCTCATCCTGGCTGCAGCAGCCTTGGGATTGGGGACGTGTTGGATCGCGGCCTTCGATCCGGAAGCGACAATAGAGATGTTAGGCTTGCCCTCGAATGTTGAACCAGTTGCTTTAACCCCTCTGGGATATCCTGCAGATAAACCAAAGCCTAAGAGCCGAAAAAAAGTTTCCGATCTCGTCCGCTATGAAAAGTGGTAGCCTTATCCTATGTCCGAGCTTTCGGTAAAGAAAGTGCGGTGCGCTGCAAGCGTTTTTCATGCAATCGTTCCCATCTGAAAGATTTTGAATGAGCTTATTGAACTAAAAAAAACACTCAAGGGAGGAAATATGAGCGTTTTGATTCTGAATAGAGAGGAAGTGGAAGAAATTCTTACCATGAAGGACTGCATCGGAGTGATGCGCGATGCTTTCACTGCTCTGGCAAAGGGGGGATCTTATAATCCCCTGCGTTCGATCATGCGGCTCCCTACGAAAAAAGGCCTGTTCGGTATGATGCCCGGCTACACCAGCGAGAACGATATTTTCGGGATCAAAGCCATCAGTGTCTTTCCCGGAAATTATAAGGAAGGCATCAGCTCTCATCAGGGCGTGGTCCTTTTGTTCGAGGGGGATCACGGCCGGTTGATAGCCGTAATGGACGCCGAAGTGATCACGGCCGTTAGAACGGCTGCAGTCAGCGCACTGGCCACGGATGTGCTGGCAAAGAAGGACTCCAAGATTCTCGCCATTCTTGGGGCAGGTGTTCAGGGCCGGCGCCATCTGGAATCCATTTCTCTGGTAAGGGGAATCGAACGTGCTTATGTCTGGGATATCGACGATCGATACAGCCAAGCCTATATCGCAAGCGAGTCGCCTCGCTACAATTTTGATATCACAGCTGCAGGGTCTGCGGAAGAGGCCGTGAAAGATGCGGATATCATCTGTACGGTCACGCCGGCAAAAGCTCCCATCCTCCGATTGAAATGGGTAAAGCCCGGGGCTCACATCAATGCCGTCGGTGCCTGCACGCCGGACGCGCAGGAGATCGAATCCGGGCTGATGGCTCACTCAAGCTTGTACACGGACTGTCGTGAATCTTTGTTCAATGAGCCGGGGGATTTTCTAATTCCCAAAAAAGAGGGATTGATTGCCGAGGATCATGTCAAAGGAGAGCTGGGCGAGCTTATAGCAGGCGTTATATCCGGCCGGGCATCCGACAAAGAGATCACGCTCTTCAAAGCCCTGGGCCTGGCCATAGATGATCTTGCTGCCGGTTATTACGTTTACGAAAAAGCCTCGGCCAAGAAGACTGGAATTTCCCTGGATCTTTAAAAAACCGCCTGCAGACCCGACCGCTCCTTGTCTGCTGCTGCACCTATTCCTTTTTGGCCTATTGCAGTTTGCAGCCGGACCTCCCTAAATCGCTTTCCCTAGTAATGCCTAGTCCCGGATTTGACTTATCTCACGAAATGTAAAGAATAAAAGCCTAAGTTCGTATCTTCGAGGAGTGTCACATGCGTGTTTTTGAAATATTGATATTTTTTGCGTTGTTTTTGAGCCTTTTCGGCTATTTCTATTCAAAGAAAAAAAGGCCTCTTTTTTTTCTTTACCTGCCCTTTCTATCTGCATTATTCATTCTTCTCCATCTGATTATCGAAAAGTACCGCTGGCAGATGGTGCCTGCTTATATAGGGTGCATCGTGCTCCTCTCTCTGAGCGTGATGCAGCTTAAAAAAAGAGAGGCGCCCCAAGGCAAACCCTTCCCCCGCTGGCTTCGGATTGCTGCGGTCTTCGCTACCGTGATCGGGATCGTGCTCGTTCTCCTGTCGGCGGCGCTTCCCTGGTTTTTCCCTGTTGTCGATCTCCCCAAGCCGACCGGTCCTTTTTCTGTGGGGACTGAATCCATCCATCTTGTCGATTCCTCCCGCTCCGAAGATTTCACGGCGGAACCCGGAGACCATCGTGAATTGATGGCCCGGGCCTGGTATCCGGCGGAACCGGACCCGGGCTCCAAGCCGATACCTTACTGGGAGAAAGCGAATATCGTCGGTTCCGTACGTGTCAAGGATGATCTCCATAGATGGGGTTTGACTTGGATCCCGACTTATTTTTTCAACCACTTTTCCTTGATGAAAACGAACTCCTATCCGGATGCCCCCGTTTCAACGGCCCAGCGGTCTTATCCCGTGATCCTATTTTCTCCGGGAGGCGGGGTCATCCATGAAATGAATTTTCTGCACGTCGAGGAGCTTGCCAGTCAAGGCTATTTTGTCATGAGCCTGTCCCACCCCTATGAATCCTGGGTTGTCCTATTTCCCGACGGCCGTATCATTCGGGGTAAGTTTCTCAAAGTCAAAACGGAAAAAACGAAAGAAGAAGAGGAAAACGAGAAACTGTCCCAGGAACTCGTCGAACGGCTGGAGACCAGCCGGGATGTCCAGGAACGAAAGACTATCATGAGAGAGCTTTTTGCCCTGGATCCGGACAAGATCATGGATAAATTGTTGAGAGTTCGCGTGCAGGATGTCCGGTTCGCTCTGGATGAGTTGATTAGGATGAATTCCGGTGAACGTCCGAGTCCCTTTCGAGGGAAGCTGGATTTGGATCGCGTGGGAATCTTCGGAATGTCGCTCGGCGGCGCTGTCACAGGCCAGGTCTGCCTGGAGGATGCTCGGTTCAAAGCCGGAATCAACCTCGACGGCACCCAGTTCGGGGATCTTATCGACAGTTATGTCTACCAGCCCTTCATGTTCATGAACAGCGGCGAAACCAAAGACCACAATGATTTCGTCTACGACCGGATGAAAAATATGACATATTCCGTAACCATAAAAGGCAGCTCCCACATGGATTTCACCGATATGTTTTTCACTTCCCCTGTGGTCAAGATGTTTTCCAAAACCGCTATTCGCGATAATCGGATGTACAGGGTGGCTAATGCCTACATACTTGCCTTTTTCGACAAATATCTCAAAGGAAAAGGATCGCGGCTTCTCGAAGAGCCTTCCAAGGATTACCCTGAGGTTACGTTCAAGATCGTAAGCCGCCCCGATTGATCTTTTGTGATGAATAGTTTTTATATATATATGCCGACACCATCCTCGGAAATGTCGGGAAGTCACCGATTTTTCTGCTATTAAACGCGGGATATTACTCAAATGCAACAGTTTGGCCGTTTCAGTGGGTTTTGAATAGAGAAAGGAGAGATGCGCATGAAGAGTCTAATGAAAATAGGGATGACAGCAGCCTTGATCGTTCTTTTCGCCTCCGTAATTTTGCATGCCCAGCGCGTCGATACCGTCGACGGCGTGCGGGTCGTCCATAACGGAAAGGACGGGAAGTGGGGAAAAAACGCCGAGATTTCTCTGAAGTTCGTGAAGACCATCGGGGACATGGAGACCGATGATGAGAATGTTCTCTTTTATATGCCTTCCGATATCGGTTTCGATAAAGAAGGCAACATCTATGTCCTGGATTCGGGAAACCACAGGATTCAAAAGTTCGGTCCGGATGGACGGTATGTCGCTACCATCGGCAATGCCGGTGAGGGCCCCGGAGAGTTTCAGTATCCCTTTTCTTTCGACGTCGATGCTGAGGGATACATCTACGTATCCGATTCGGGAAACCAGAGGATTCAAGTTTTGACGCCGGATGGAAAGGATCACAAGACCATCAAGATGACCAAGCACGATGTCGGCGATGTCGGCTTGCTGGGGAAAGACCGGATCATAATGGGGGGGGGAGGTCTTTTCACCTTCGGCATGCCGGGCATGGAGAAAGAGAAAACGCTGCCGAAGATTTTCAAAGTGCTCGACTTCGAGGGCGAGGTGAAGGATGAGTTCGGCGATCAGCATGATTTTGACGACTTCATGGTGAACCGGATGGGAAATATGTTCCAATTTGCCGTCGACGGGGAGAGCAACATCTATGTCGCCTTTAACAATCAGAATCGAATCGAAAAATACACTCCGGATGGAAAACTCCTCTGGAAGGCAGACAGAGACCTTCCTTATACGACCGATGCCCCGATAAGCAAAGGAGGCCGGAAAGCATCCAGCGCAGGAAATGTGTCGGTCGAAGCGCCGCGCATGAATCGCTGCTCCGACGGCATCGCTGTCGATGGACGGGGCCGGGTCTGGATCGTCGGTCAAAAACGTCAACTGCGGGAAGAAGAGGGCGTGCAGATGCGTGTCGGATTGACGATGAACGAAAGCGGCAAGAGGTCGATGAACATCTCCGTGGACAGTGAAGAGGACATCCGGAAGACGGATGCCTACGAATTGGAAGTCTACGATCCGGAAGGCATCCTGCTGGGTAAGCTTCCGGTCGATCATTTCGTAGACGGAATCTGGATTCATAATGACCGGGTCTATCTGCTGGATAAAAATCGCGGCATGCAGTTCTTCGAGTACCTGATCACCGAGTAATTAACCTGGACTATTCATAAAAAATGTCGATACTTATTACAAACAATATGAAATCAGAGCTTTCCTCGTTTTTGCGTGGGATCAATCGTATTTTTCCATTCTCATTGCACTTTTTATTTTCAATCGACATTTTTTACCAATCGGGCGAGCAGATCTTACTGCATCTGCTTCGTTACAAAGGATTTGCGGTGGACAACCACAGCTGCATCCTTTGTGCCTCGC
>JAFGNQ010000215.1 GCA_016926925.1 Candidatus Aminicenantota bacterium | reverse complement strand
GCGGACGGGAGGCCGGTGCGAGCCACAGTATGTTTGAGTCGCATGGTGGTTGGCGGGAGGGTCTTCGACGAACGCAAATCAAGATGATCTCTTATTCCCAGCTTTGCGTTTGGGATTATCACGGACGCTGAAAGTTCTTCGCAGGCGAATCTTTGCCAATGTCACTTTTGGCATTAGGCAGGCCGGTGCGAGCCACAGTATGTTTGAGTCGCATGGTGGTTGGTGGGAGGGTCTTCGACGAAAACATACTGTGGCGAGCATCTTTTCGTAACAGTGCCTATCTGTCATTGCAAATTCAAGAGGAGTATGATATTAAATATTGCTTTGGAGATCCAATGGCTGAAGAGAAAAAGCGAAGAATCAAAATCGTAGGATCGGGATTTTATGTTCCGGAGAGAGTGTTGACGAACGCCGATCTGGAGAAACTGGTCGACACCTCGGATGAGTGGATTATGACCCGTACGGGAATCAAGGAACGGCGGATTGCCAGAGACGATGAGGCATCGTCGGATTTGGCTGTCGCGGCGGGGAAAAAGGCCCTCAAGGATGCCAAGTTGAAGGTGAGAGATATCGATTTGATTTTAACAGCCACCTCGACACCTGATACGGTCTTTCCGAGCACTGCCTGTTGGATTCAGAAGGGACTGGGAGCCGATCACATCCCGGCATTCGATCTGAGTGCAGGTTGTACCGGCTTTATCTACGGAATGGTCGTCGCAGAGAGCTTGATCATGAACCGGACGAACAAGCGGATCTTGTTGATCGGGGTGGAGACGCTGACCCGTGTGACCAACTGGAAGGATCGGGGCACGTGCGTTTTGTTCGGGGATGCAGCAGGAGCTGTGGTTCTGGAGGAGAGCCGGGACGAATCGGGCATGCTTTCCTCATACTGGAAAGCAGACGGAAATCTGGGGGACTTGCTCAGCCAGCCGGGCGGAGGAAGCCGCGTTCCGGCAAGCCATGAATCCGTCGATGAGGACCTTCATTATTTGCAGATGAAGGGCAACGAGGTTTTCAAGCATGCCGTAAAAAGGATGGGGGAGGCGGCAACCGAGGCTTTGAAAAAAGCGAATGTAGAAAAGGAAGATGTGGATTATCTGATCCCTCATCAGGCGAATATCAGGATCATCAACGCAACGGGCGATAGGCTGAAGCTGCCCCGCGAGAAAGTCTTCGTGAACATCCACAAATACGGGAATGTCTCGGTGGCCACGATTCCGATAGGCCTGCACGAGCTGTATGCAGCCAAGAAACTGAAAAAGGACTCCATTATTGTCATGGTCGCCTTCGGAGCCGGTTTCACCTGGGGCGCCCTTGTCTACCGCTGGTAATAAAGAGGACAGGTATTTTTTTTCCTGAGGTGAAAGAAAAATCGCCTGTCTCTTTTTTTTGTTGAATCCAAGCTCAAAAAACACTATAATTACTATATACATTCTAATAAATAGACGCAGGAGAAGAAGATGAGAACAAAAGCATGGGTTTTAATTATGGTTGCTTTGCTGTTCATCACCGGGGCTGTCGCACTGAAGGCTGCTGACGATACGGCGCCCGAATTCAAGCTGACCGACCTTAAGGGGAATGAAATCACGCTCGCCGACCTCAAGGGCAAGGTGATTTTTCTGAATTTTTGGGCTACCTGGTGTGGACCCTGCCGTATAGAAATACCGGACTTTATCGAATTCTATGGGGCATATAAAGACAAGGGTGCTGCCATAGTCGGTATATCTGTCGATAGGAGTGAAAACAAAGTCAAGGAATTCGTCACCGAAAACCAGATCAATTACCCCATAGTTATGGCTACGAATCAGATCATGGGCGATTACCAACCGGGGAGATTCATCCCGACAACCATCATCATCGACACCGGCGGCAATATTGTCGATAAAAAAGTCGGTGTTATGGATAAAGAAACACTCGAAAAATATTTCAAAGAACTCTCCAAATAATGATGTTCGGCAGCCAGCGTAGACTGCTGCAGTCGAACATCGATTTTGATATGTTGCTTCCGGCTTGAGCGCTCGGCTAAAGAGGAAAAAGGAAAAAAATGCCTGGAACCGAGAATGTGAGTTTGCTGGTGGCCTTAACGGCGGGTTTGATTTCTTTTCTGTCGCCGTGCGTTTTGCCGCTCATTCCTTCCTATATGGCTTTCATTACGGGGATTTCCCTCGAAGAGCTTTCCGTTCAAGAAAACGTAAAAAAGGTCCGTAAGACCGTGATATGGAATTCCCTGTTTTTCATATCCGGTTTTTCCAGCATTTTCATTGCCATGGGAGCTTCGGCGACATTCATCGGAGCTTTTCTCCAGGAAAACATCCGCTGGTTCGAGATTATAGGAGGAGCAGTCGTCGTCATTCTCGGATTGCATTTTGCGGGGGTGTTCAAGCTGAAATTTCTTGAGCGGGAGCGGAAGTTTCAGATGAGGAGTAAACCCCTCGGTTTTTTAGGAACATTCGTTGTCGGAATGGCCTTTGGAGCCGGTTGGACTCCGTGTGTCGGGCCTATTTTGGGTTCGATTCTGACTTTGGCGGCAACGACCCAGAATGTTTTCAAAGGGATCATTTTACTCGTTTTCTATTCGTTGGGGCTTGGAATTCCTTTTTTGCTGGCCGGAATCCTCATCCATAAATTTTTCGAGTATTTCAAGACTATCCGCAAATACTTCAGAATTATCACGGCCGTCGGAGGAGTGCTCTTGATCATCGTCGGCATCCTCCTCATCAGCGGCTACTTCACCGCCATGTTCTCCTACTTGAGCTGAGAAAAAAGGTACAGCCTGCGCACGACTCTTTTCTTTTCTCTCGTAAAAAATAGACTCATTCCTTAGTTCAAGATTTTATCGGGTGCTGCTTATGTTTTTGCCGTCTTTTCCAAGGCCTGCTCAAATATATTCAATCCTTCTTCCAAATGTCCTTCGTTGATGATGAGAGGGGGAATCCAGCGGATGATGTTGTCGTAAGTGCCGCAGGTCAGCATCAACATACCGCCCTCCACACAGGCTTTTTTCACGGCTCCGGCTTTTTCTTTGTCCGGGGTTCTTCCATCGGGTTTCACGAACTCTACCCCGGCCATCAAACCCAGTCCTCTCACGTCCCCGATCATCGGATATTTTGTTTTGAATTCTTGAAGCCGATCGAGCAGTTTCTTGCCAAGCTTTGTCGCATTCTCGAGCAGGTTCTCTTCCTTGTAGACTTTGATGCTGGCGGCTGCGGCGGCACAGGCCACGGCGTTGCCTCCGTATGTCCCTCCGTGAGATCCGGGAATCGCGCTGCTCATAACCTCCTGACTCGCGGCGATGCAGCTCAGAGGCATTCCCGATGCAAGTCCCTTGGCCATGATCAAGATGTCCGGCATGATGTCGAAGTGCTCGAAGGCGAAATAGCGGCCGGTGCGGCCGAATCCGCTCTGTATCTCATCGAGGATGAGCAGGATCCCGTGTTCGTCGCACATTTTCCTCAACCCCTGCAAAAATCGCTTCGGAGGTATGATGTAGCCTCCTTCTCCCAGGATCGGCTCCACGATCATAGCCGCCGTTTCCTCGGGAGCCGTCTGGCTGTGCAGAATAAAGTCGAGCTCCTCGAGTGTCCAATTGCAGTCTTTTTCGAAGCCGAATTTTTCTGGGTTGGCTTCTGTCTTCGGACATCTGTAGCAGTAGGCATAGGGCGCAAAAAACACGCCCGGCATCAATGGCTGGTATCCGGCACGGTAGATCGTCTTCGATGCGGTCAGCGACATCGTTCCCACGGTCCGGCCGTGAAAGCTCCGCTCGAAAGCTATGATGTTGGGTCTCTTCGTAGCCTGCCTTGCCAGCTTGACTGCACTCTCCACTGCTTCCGCCCCGCAGTTGGCAAAAAAGAACGTGTCCAATTGCGAAGGGAGAATTCCATGCAGGCCTTGGATCACGCGGAGCATAGGTGCATGGAATGCGGTGTTTTGATGGGTGTGCAGGAGAAGATCCGCCTGCTCGTGTATGGCTGCAACGACCTTGGGGTGGCAGTGTCCGGTGTTGGTCACTCCGATTCCACTGGTGAAATCGAGATAGCGCCGGTCATTGTGGTCCCAGATATAAGGTCCTTCGCCCCGTATGAAAATGGAATCGACGAGGTGGGGGACGGCCTTTGTTAGGTATGGCATGTAATTTTTGAGATCATTCATAATAATTCTCCTTATTATTGAAAATTCGCCCGAAGTCAACCCGGGCTTTTCTCTTATTTTTCTGCCGTTGATTCCAGATTTGAGTAGACGATCTTGCCTGCCAAGAGTGTCATCTGGCATTGAATGTTTTTTATTTCTTCAATGGCAATCGTATAGATATCCTTATCCCAGACAGCTATGTCCGCATACTTACCCGGTTCGATGGAACCGATTTTGTCATCCAAAAATAGCTGATGGGCGGCCCAGATGGTGTAGGCACGGAGTGCGTTGTGTACATCGACTGATTCTTCGGTTCCGAACGGGTGCTTGCCGTAGACGCCGAGCAGAGGTTCCCTGGCCATTTGGGCCCAGATGCCGTAGCGTGCCGGGAAGGGATCCACGAAGAAATCCGAGGTCGCTGCCCACTTGATTCCCTTCTCCAGAAAAGTCTTGTAGGGTTTCATCCTCAGGCATCTTTCCGGGCCGAAATTGCCGGCATAAGTGTCTCCGATCCACCACATGTGGACCGCCTCGGCTT
>JAFGNQ010000214.1 GCA_016926925.1 Candidatus Aminicenantota bacterium | reverse complement strand
TTTTTTTGCATCCGGGTGCTGCAGCAGGGCAAAATGAACGGATTCTTCGGAGCTGGCGGGATCTGGGTAGGAATAGACGGCTACGTTGTTGTCATAAAGCGATATCTGGTCTGCCGTTCGGATGACTTGGAGTTTTCCGTAGCGCGAATCTTTGCTTTGAATGAGATGAAAGGGTTTCCATGAGATCCTCTGGAGTGGAACGTCGAGAAAGAAAAAACCGGCAAACAGGATGACCAGAGGAATGAGGCTCCAGGTCCCTTTTCGTATTCCTAAGCTGAGGAACACGAGCAAAAACACCATGCTTCCCGCTAGGGCTGCAGTCTGCCAATTGGAGAGATTGGGAATGAACGCAAAATAGAGAACCACCCCCGCTGCGGACGCTCCGGCGGACTCGAGAAGGTACACCAGCGGAAGATTCTCTTCATAGAGATGGACATTGAATACAAACAGAATTCCTAAAGGCAAGCTCACAAAGAAGGTAAGGACCAGGGAAAAAGTCAATATTGCGGTTGCTCCCGTCATTTCGCCGGGGAGGGTGCCCAAAAAGAAACGAGAGAAACGCAGGCAGAGAAGACATATAAGGAAAAAAGAGACAGTCATCCCAAAGAGATGGAGGGCTCTGTTCCGGCTGTACTTGATCTTTCCGGCCACAATACTTCCCAGTCCTCCCCAGAGAAGCCAGGAACCGAGGACAAGGCCGAACGATATTTCATTGCCGTAAAAGTGAGCGGAAAACTCTCTGATCAGAAGGATCTGTAAGGTTGTAGCCAGAAATCCAAGCCCCAGGGGCGGAATCCAGTTGTTCACCATTCAAGACCAAACACCGGGGATGGGATGCTCACAAAATCGGCACTTCCCGTTTTTTATGTCATTCCTTTTGATTAGGTAACCGTGTCTTTCGACACAGAGTTTTTTACAGCTGGGACAATAAGTGTTTTCCGCTTCATGTCCGGGGATGTTTCCGATATAGACATAATGCATTCCTTCCCGGAGCGCTACTTCTCTTATCTTCTCGAGAGTCGATACGGGTGTCGGTGGTAAGTTTTTCAGAAGATACATAGGCTGAAAACGGGAAAAATGGATCGGTACATCAGGCCCTATCTCCCCGACAAGCCAACGGCTCAATCTGCGGATTTCTTCGAGGCCGTCATTGAGTGTGGGAATAACGAGGTATACGATCTCCAACCAAATCTGACTCTCTGCGATCAATTTGATGGCATCAAGGACAGGCTTGAGCTCGCCCTTGACATATTCCTTGTAAAAATCCTGAGAAAAGGATTTCAGGTCGACTTTGATAGCATCGACGACTTGGATGAGCTCTTTCAGCGGGTCGGGATTCACATGGCCGCCTGTGATAACGACGTTTTTCAACTTGTTTTTGCGGGCGAGAACAGAGGTGTCGACCATGTATTCGTAGAATACGACAGGTTCGGAATAGGTGTAAGCTACGATCGGACTTTGGTAATTTTGAGCCATCCGGATAACTGCGTCCGGTGGAAAATCGATGTGGCGGATCTGTTCCGGTCTGACTTGTGATATCTCCCAATTTTGGCAAAATTTGCAGTTCACGTTGCATCCTGCAGAAGCGAAGGACAAGGCCATCTCACCGGGGAGAAAATGGAAAAGAGGTTTTTTCTCTACAGGATCGACGTTAATGGAACAAGCCTTCCCGTAGACCAGGGTGTAATAAATTCCGTCTCTGTTCTCTCGAACTCCGCAGTACCCTCTTTCCTTATCTCCCAATTTGCAGAAGCGCGGGCAGAGCTTGCACTCGATCTCCCTATCGGGATGCTTTTCATAGAAACGGGCCTCCACTGCAGACAGATTGGCCTCATTTCCAAAGGCATAAAGGTCCATGAGGAGACCGCCGATGCCTGAGGACGTCAACAACCCGGCGCTGCCTGTCGCTTTAAGAAATTTTCTCCTATTGAGGATCATTCTCTTTTAAACCTCGGTTTCAATGATTTGGATTTCATCCCAATTTGCCGTCCCGAGACCTAATTGTTCGGCCGTATAAAGATAATTGGGCTCTCTATTGTCTTCTTTTAGAGTAGGGAGACCTTTGACGGCTCGAAGTTCTTCAATAATCCGCCACCCTGCACAATCTGCTGCTACAGGATCCCGGCTGAAGATGAGAGCTCCGTATTTTTCAGCCCACTCAGTGTGAAAAGAAGGCCCGCGGTGGTATTGCACGGTCAGGGCGTCGAGAATGGATATCCTGTGTTTCTTTTTTATCGGATCCGAATCGAACAAATCCGCCACGAACGGGTTGCAGCGGTCATCGTGGTATTTGTTGGGGTTGTGGATTGCACCGAAGTAGTTTTTCATCCCGGCGGTTATTCCTGCCAAGCCATGATCTTTGAGTATGGCAAGGCTGATGGATTGGGTGATGAGATCGGTCTGTATCGTCGAGAACCGGCTGCCGATATTGCGGTGGGCGATGAGGCTCGAAGCATAGCCGATGCTTTGGGTATCGGTTCCAAAGACATTCAATCCTTTTTCCGACATATTCAGCTTATATCCGGCTTCTCTTAATTCCCGGTTTGTTCGATCCCAGATGATAAGGGAGTTTTCATGTATGCCGTGTTGTGCCAATATTTTAGTCAAAGCAAAGGTTGTCCCCGGGTTTGTAGATATATTTCTCCCCCCGATTGTGTTGATCTTGATCCCTGTCCGGCCTTTTGCGCTCAAAAGCTCATGAACGGTATCATTCAAATTCGTTTTGCCTGCAAGGAGTGCGAGTCCTTTCGCAAACATTCGCGCGATTACTTCGTTGCCAGGGAAAACGCCCTCAGTTTTTCTTACTGTACGAACGATCACGACCTTGGACATAAAAGCAACTTTCGTCTTTTAAGTTACGCCTCATCAGCAATTCTGTCAACACGGGTGAATCATCTACGGTCCCATCAGGTTCAATATGGGCAATTGCAGGTATCTATGTGTACAATAAGTCACCTGCATTAGCTTATCCGGAAAGGCGGAGTGGCGAATGGAAGCATTTCCAAAACCGTGATGGAATAGAGAGGT
>JAFGNQ010000213.1 GCA_016926925.1 Candidatus Aminicenantota bacterium | reverse complement strand
TGAATGTCGAAGTTCTTGTGCAGATCCTGAGTGATGTCCACTTCGTACATTTTCCCCCGGACATAACTGAAAGCCGTCTGCGCGGATTCTTGCATGATCTCACCCAGTTGACCTGTCAATGTGAAGTTCCCCTTGCCGTGAACTTTTGTAACTTCGAAAGTAAGGAGCTCTCCCCCGAATTCCGTCCAGGCCATGCCGATAGCAACTCCGACTTCATCCACCTTATCGATCTCAGCCCGTCTGAATCTTGGGATTCCAAGATATTTCTCCACATTCCTTGGAGTTGTCATTTCTTTGTAATCTTTTCCTTTTGTGACGACTTTTTTGACAACCTTCCTACAGATGGAAGTGATCTCTCTTTCCAAATTCCGCACTCCGGCCTCTTTCGTATACTCGCGGATGATCTTTCGGAAAGCTTTATCCGATATCTTCAGATGATTTCCTTTGTTCAAACCATGGGCTTCAAGCTGTTTGGGAAGCAAAAATATTTTGGCGATCTGCAGCTTCTCGTCTTCAGTATATCCCGGAATACGAATGACCTCCATCCTGTCGATCAGCGGTTTCGGTATCGGCTCCACCATGTTTGCCGTCACGACAAACATGACCTGGGAGAGGTCAAAGTCGGTGTCGATATAATGATCCAGAAAAGTGCTGTTCTGTTCGGGGTCCAGCACCTCCATCAATGCCGAAGCCGGATCCCCTCTGAAATCCATGCTCATCTTGTCGACTTCATCGAGCAAAAAGACAGGATTCTTAGTCCCCGCTCTTTTGACCATCTGAATAATCCTACCCGGATAGGCACCGATATAAGTTCGTCTGTGCCCGCGGATTTCGGCCTCATCTCTCACCCCACCGAGAGACAAACGGACAAATTTGCGACCTGTGGCCCTGGCGATGGATTTCCCCAAGGAACTTTTCCCCACGCCGGGAGGCCCTATAAAACCGAGAATGATGCCCTTCGGATTTTTCACCAGCTGTCGAATGGAGAGATACTCCAGGATCCTCTCTTTCACTTTCTCCAAGCCGTAGTGATCTTCGTCCAAAATCCTTTCGGCTTCTTTCAAGTCCCTCTTTTCACGGGATTTTTTGTTCCAGGGCAGAGAAATCAGCCAATCCATATAGTTCCGGCAGACTGTTGCTTCAGCTGACATTGGAGGCATGGATTCCAACCTCTCTATTTCCTTGTGAGCTTTTTCTTCGGCATCTCGGGGCATGTTTGCCGCCGCTACTTTCTTTTTCATTTCTTCGATTTCGTTGGGTTGATCTTCCTTCTTTATATTCAATCCCGGCGGAAATACTTTCTGTGACGGATCCCGGAACGGGATCTTTCGGCGCCCCTGCTTTTTATTATCCTTTTTTAGACGGGAGTGAATTTTGATGATCTCGTTTTCCAAAAGGTAGTTGAGCCTTCGGATCCTCTCCGAAGTGTTGATTATTTCCAGGATGTTCTGTTTCTCCTCGAGCGGAAGGTAAAGGTGGGAAGAGATAATGTCCGCAATTCTGTCCGGACTGTTATCGCGGAGGGCCGGGATGATGGCTTCCAGGTTCGTATGTTGACTGAGTTTCAAATATTCCTCAAAAAGCGTCAGGACATTTTTTAGTACCTCTGTTGTTTCCGCCCGGCTTCCTTCAATCTCTCTGACTTCTTTGACAAGAACCTGATAAAAAGGAAATGTGCTCAGATACTCGAGAATCCGGGCCCTGTGTTTTCCTTCGACAATGACCTTAATGTTGCTGTCGTCCATTTTAACGGTACGTATGACCTTGGCGACTATCCCCATCGAAAAAACATCCGTCGGCAAAGGATTGTCCAGGGATGCATCCATTTGGGCGGAGAGAAAGATCATCTTGTCTCCCGCCGCAGCGCTCTTGAGTGCCTGTACAGAGGAAGAGCGTCCAATGATGAACGGGACCAATGTCGAGGGAAACACCACTAGATCCCGCAAAGGAATCAAAGGGATATTTTTAACGGCTTCTTTACTATCATTAGCTTGCATATTTATGCTCCGATTTTTTTATTAAGAAATCATAGCTCAATTCGGCGGCAGCAACCATCTCCTTTGTGATCTTGCAGTGGATCTTATTTTTTGAGGATGGGAGATGGAACATGATGTCAAGCATCAGGTCCTCTATGATGCTTCGGAGACCTCGCGCTCCCAGCTTCTTTTCCATGGCTTTTTCAGCGATAGTCTTGAGTGCCGCCCTTGTAAAATCCAGGGTTACTCCCTCCATCTCGAAAAGTTTTTGATACTGCCTGACTATGGCGTTCTTAGGTTTAGTCAGAATATCGATAAGATCTTTGATTTTAAGGTCTGAAAATGTGGCCACTACCGGTATTCTCCCGACGAGTTCGGGAATCAGTCCGTATTTGATCAGGTCTTGAGGGATCATGTGCTCAAAAAGCCGGGCCGGGTCTCGCGTCATTTCCCGAAACTCATCGGACTGGAAACCAACAACCGCTTTACCGATCCTCCTTGAAATGATTTTGTCGAGTCCGTTGAACGCCCCCCCGCAGATGAAAAGAATATCAGTTGTGTCGATCGTGATGTATTCCTGTTGGGGATGTTTACGACCTCCTTGGGGAGGGATGTTGGCCTGAGTTCCTTCGATAATCTTCAAAAGAGCCTGTTGGACTCCCTCACCGGATACGTCTCTTGTTATCGAGGGGCTATCGCTTTTCCGAGAGATTTTATCGATTTCGTCAATGTAGATGATCCCTTTCCGGGCCCTCTCGATGTTGCCATTGGCTGCTTGAAGAAGCTTGAGGACGATGTTTTCCACGTCTTCCCCGACATAGCCGGCTTCAGTCAAAGATGTGGCATCGGCGATGGCAAACGGAACGGATAGAATCTTGGCAAGGGTTTGAGCCATCAGCGTTTTGCCGGTTCCGGTCGGACCGATAAGCAGAATGTTGCTTTTGGTCAGTTCTACGTCGTCCAGCTCTCCTTGAAAATGAATCCTTTTGTAGTGGTTGTAGACGGCAACGGAAATTTTTTTCTTTGCGCTATCCTGTCCGATGATGTACTTCTCCAAAGTCTTTTTAATCTCGGCCGGATTGGGAAAATTCTGTGGCGAGTATTCTCCGTCGGTTTCGGCGTTCATGATGGAATGAGCCATTTCGATGCAGGCGTCACAGATGTAGATGCCTTCAGGGCCGGTTATGAATTTTTTCACTGCAGGCTGTGTCCGATTGCAGAAATTGCAGCGTGCGGCTGCATGGCTCTTTGTATTGTAGGTATCATCCATGCTTATATCTCAAACCGTTACCTTTCTTTTGGGTAAGAAACCAGCGATCTTATTTTTTCGACTGTTTTCTTTTTGTTATGATCGTGTCGATGATTCCGTATTCTTTGGCTTGTTCCGCCGTCATAATAAAATCCCGCTCTACATCTTCTTGGATTTTTTCTTTCGGCTTTTTTGTGTGCTGTGCAAGAATTCTGTTGATATTCTCCCTTATCCTAAGGATTTCTTTAGCTTGTATGGCAATCTCTGTAGCTTGACCTTTAAAACCTCCGATGGGCTGATGGAGAATAATACGTGAATTCGGTAACGAAAACCGCTTGCCCGGAGTTCCCGCTGCTAAAAGGACCGCAGCCATACTGGCAGCCTGTCCCACACACATGGTCGTGATTTCCGAATTTATGAATTGCATTGTATCATATATGGCTAATCCCGCGGTGATGCTGCCCCCTGGAGAATTGATGTAGAGGGAAATCTCTTTATCCGCGGCTTCAGCTTCCAGATATAAAAGCTGTGCAATCACCGAGTTCGCAACATCGTCATTGATCTCCGCCCCTAAAAATATGATACTATCCTTGAGCAGTCGGGAATAGATATCATAAGCCCGTTCACTTTTGCCGTCTTGTTCAACAATGAAGGGGATTAAGGTCATAGGAAGAATTAACTATTTAATTATAGCGTTTTTGAGTAAAAAGTCAACCGTAAGCTTAAGAACCACCCTCTCTCTGATCTCGTCCCGCCTCCCTTCCTGGTCGATTTTTGCCTTGAGTTGAGGCAAAGGCATGTTGTTGTTCTTTGCAATGGCGTTGAATTCTTCCTCCATGTTCTCTGCAGTTACGGCAATGTGTTCTTTCTCTGCTATTCTCTTCAAAATAATATGATTTTTGATGTTTTGTTCAGCCTTTTTGCCGGCTTCTTCGCTGATTTTGTCCAGATCCTCTTTTTTCATATCATGGATCGGATGATTGGACAGGAGTCGTTTCATAAGGGCCAATTTCTCAGTTTCAACAACACTTTTAGGAAGCTCGAGCGCTAAACGCCCTGAAATCACACTGATAATTTCATCCGCCATCTCCGTTTTTATATCGTTTTCCTTGGCCGTGAGAATCTGAGCTTTTATTTCCGCTTTCAGGTCCTTCAGATCGGTGAATTCGCCGAGCTCTTTGGCAAAATCGTCGCTGATCTCAGGGAGCTTTTTCTCTTTCATAGAGACGACTTTCAAAGTATATTCGATTTCCTTTCCGGCAAGCTTTTTGTTTTTATGGTCTTTGACGTAGGGAACCACAAATGTCGTTTGTTCGTCGACTCTGCGTCCGAGTATGTTTTCATTCAATATCTTTTCGTTCTCGGGGTGCCCGGCAAGGATGACCACTTTTTCCGTGGGAAGGAGTTTTTTTGTTCGCAGATCTTTGCCTTTGATTTCTGCGATCACATAATCCTCGTTTATGACGCCTCTTCCTTCTACCGGGATATACTGGGCCGATCGTTTGCGGAGATCCTCGAGGCCTTGATTGATTTCCTCTTCCGTAACGACAGCCTTCTTTTTATGGACTTCGATCTTGGTGTATTCGGGAAGCTCAAATTCAGGCCATACTTCAATTTCCGCAGTGATTTGCATCGGTTGCCCTTCCTCGAAAGACAGTTTGCTTATGACCGGCGTTATCAAGGGATCTATATCATGCGCTTTGAGTTCGTCATTCAAAGCCTTTGGAGCCAAAGAATTCACGACGGATTCTTTGATATCGTCCAGATACATCTGCTTGACTATATGACTCGGCGCCTTTCCTGGTCTGAATCCACGGATTTTCGCTTGGTTCGCAAACCTCTTGACAGCTTTGTCGAATTCCTGTTGAACCTCATCCTTGGGAATAACAAGGTCGATTTCCATTTTGCATTCGCTGATTTTTTTTACCGTTGCTCTTGTCTGCTCCATTAAAAGTCCTCTACATTCCCAATACGGAAAGGGAATGGGCAGAGCGGGACTCGAACCCGCACTCCCTCAACAGGAACTAGGTCCTAAGCCTAGCGCGTATGCCAATTTCGCCACCTGCCCTTTGAATTAGGATTAAATATCGATGATAATAGGAATCAAGAATCCCCGCTTTCCCTTCAAAAGAAATGAGGATAACCTGTTGAAATCAAATCCCTTATCGGGATATAAAAGTTTAGCACAATTTCCGCTTGCTGTCAATTTGATGTGACATTTGATGTCCTCACTCAAGGGAATGCATTTCTGATTATAAAAACGATTGACAGGTAAGATGGAATTGTATAAAAAGAGGCACATTGTGGCTTTCTTCAATTCCGGGTTTTTCAAGAAATACCTCATGCCGGGTTTTGTTTTCCAGTCGGTAGTTATAGCGGGAGGGTACGGCACGGGGCGGGAACTCGTTGAATATTTTCTCAACAATGGGCCTTTGGGCGGTCTGCTGGGAATGTTTGCCATAACTGCCGTCATCTGGTCCACGTTGCTTGCAGTCACTTTTGAGTTCGCACGCACATTCCGAACATACGATTACCGCTCGCTCTTTATCAACCTTCTCGGACGGTTCTGGTTCGGCTTTGAAATCCTCTATTTCATTCTATTGATTATAGTCCTCGCGGTCGTCGGCTCGGCTGCAGGAGTACTCCTAAGAGATAATTTCGGTATTCCCTATCTCATCGGTGTGGCAGTTGTATTCGCCGCCATTGGCTTTCTCGCCTTTAAGGGGAGCCTAATGATAGAAAAGTTTCTCTCGAGCGTTTCAATCTGTCTTTACATTGTTTTCGGCATTTTTCTTCTGATTTCCGCTCTCAAGTTCGGACCGTTGATCCAACAAAAGTTTGCTGAAGCCATCGTAAAACCGGATTGGGTCATCGGAGGCTTCAAGTACGCTCTTTACAATATCGCCGTCATCCCTGCCGTACTTTTTTGCATTCGAGGCTTGGAAACACGAAAGGAAGCGCTTTCTGCAGGATTGGCCGCGGGCATGATAGGCATTCTCCCCGGATTTCTTATCCTATGCGCTCTGATTGCTCATTACCCCGAGGTATTACCGGAAGAAGTCCCGGTAGTCTTTGCACTTTCCAAACTCAATGTCCCCATTTTCTTATATTTTTATCTACTCGTTCTTTTCGGGGCATTGATTACTACAGGGATCGGGTTTATCCATGCAGTGAACGAAAGGATTCAATCGGCGTTTGAGACCAAAAATAGGGAATTCCCCCAATGGGCGAGGCCATTCGTCGCCGTCGGCCTTCTCATGACCGGCCTGGCTTTATCGACTTTCGGGCTCATAGACCTTATCGCTCGAGGATATGGGACTACAAGTTATGGGGTATTTCTTGTTTATGTGTTCCCTATGTTGACCCTTGGTCTCTGTAAAATATTTCGCCACAGAGGCTCTCAGCGCGAAAAACAACCATATCTCAAGAAAGACTAAGCCGGATTCACCCGTTTCCTTCTCTCAGAATATTTCCTGTGTTTGATCCGCTCACGGAGTGCATGAAGCGGCCGGCAAGTCCTTCATCGTTTTGACTCCCGGGCTGGCGCTGACTGCATTGGGTATTGTGTTGATCGTCACGGCGACAGTTCCGATATCTCCGTGAACCCCGCCGATAATCCGCTCGTGAATTCGGGGAACACCTTCGACGATCACTTCATCATATTCCTCCACAACTCCTGCGTATGCGAAAAATTCGAGGTTTATAATTTTTTTGCCTGCCCTCTCTGCATAGGCAATACTCTTAAGGCCGATGACGTTTCCGGGTTCAACCCGCCCCATCCCTGTTTCGATCGGGTCTTTCGCAATAACAGCTTCGGGCGGCAGCTCGACGGCTTTATCCAGCTTCCATCCGAGGCCGTCGGCGATCATGTTGATCGACTCGAGCAAACCCACATGTCCGGTAATGACTTTATCTTCGATTTTTTGGCGGAACTCATCCGGAGTCATGCTCGTTCCGACTTTCTTTTGAAAGGGGATTCTTCTTTTTGCGGAATTCATCATGCGGGTGACTTTAACGGAATCCACCCTCAGGCACGGGGCCGTCAGGACAAGCGGGAAGGAATCCATGAGATAACCTGGATTTATGCCGGTCCCCACAATTGTAACTCCAGCTTCTTTTGCCATTTTATCTATTTCCTCGGCCAGTTCCGGAATCCGTTTCCATGGGTAAGAAAGCTCTTCGCACGTTGAAACGACATTGAGACCGGCATTGATGCACTGCGTTATTTGAGGCTGTACGCTTTTGAAGTGGGAGGTCGTGGTGAGAACGACGGCATCTGCCTTGACTCTGGAAAAAAGCGCATCGGCATCCTTGTCTATGATAACGCCGATCTGGGTCGGATTATCGAGTATTTCTCCCAAATCCTTTCCGACTAGCGCAGGATCGATGTCGATAGCGCCAACAATGCTGAAACTCTCCTTATTCAGAAGGGCTTCGGTAGCCTTGCGGCCCATGACGCCGCAACCGTAGATGATCACATTCAGTTTTTGCATTATTGCTGTCTCCTTTAACAAAAACTTAAGTTAACCTGGAATTATTCACAAAAACCACCGGCACTTCAATGAAAAAAACTCAAATTTTTATCCTCGATAGTTTTAATGAATGACCCAGGAAATTCAAACAGTCATTAAGTGTGCAAATCTTTATCTATACTTCTTCCATTTTTCGGCAATGCGCTCCACGGCATCGATCGAGCTCTGGATTTCCTCATCCGTATGAGCAGCCGATATGCCGCCGTAGCCGTGGAAGATATTAAAGCCTTCCTCGAGCATAGCCAGCTTGAATATTTTTTCTCGCATCATGAAATCGGACATTTCAGGGTTCCATACGATTTCCGGAGTTGAGACGGAATCGATTCTCGGATCAAGGAAATGCACTCCGACTACGGAACTGTTTTTCGCTATATCCCCTCCGTCTCCCGAACACCGAACGTGAAATCCGTGGGAATTGAAGATAGCTTCGATCTCCCGACGTACTTTCGCTCCGAGCTTTCCGATTCTCGGGTAGAGTTCGTTTTCATTCTCAATCAAATGTCGAATGAATGTCACCCCGGCCAGCATGGAAGCCGGATGCGCACAAAACGTACCCCCCTCGAATTTAACTCGCTTGTTTTCCTCGGCATCCGGCCGGCACAGCGCCATGAATTCGTCTTTCCCCGCCAGGGCACTCACAGGCATCCCCCCTCCTATCGCTTTGCCCAAAACAGTCATGTCGGGTTTGATGCCGTAGAGTGTTTGAACTGCACCGGCGTGAAAACGGAATCCGGATACGACTTCGTCAAATATGAGAACAACCCCGTATTTATCGCACAGCTCTCGCGCTCGCGAGAGATATTCAGGTGTGCCGAAGATGAATCCTCCGGCTCCGATAAACGGTTCTACGATCAAGCACGCGGATTGTTCCCCGTATTTCCGAAAATTCTCTTCGAGGCCTTCCATGTCGTTGAAACCGGTCATAATGATGGTCGAATCGATACCTGCAGGAAGGCCGGCGGATTCTATCTGGTTCAACCCTCCGTCGTAAACGCTGATTCCTTTCAGCGTATAGGGCTGGGCCCCGTGCCACCCGCCGCCCACTTTGAAGAGCAAGTTTCTCTGTGTATACGCCCTCGAAATCATGACTGCGTACATCGATGCCAAAGTGCCGCTTGTAGTAAAGCGGATTTTATCAGTCTGCAGCCGAGTACAGATCAATTCCGCCAATTCCTTTTGGAACGTTCCCGGAAATCCGGTGGAAAGGCCTTGGCCTTTTTGGATATAGTCGAGCAAGGCGTTGATGACAACCGGAGGATTGTGGCCCATGATATTTCCGAAGTGACCTTGCCAGAAATCGACATATGTATTTCCATCGATATCGGTCACTTTCGAACCGCCGGCGCTTACGTCGTAAAAGGGAAAGGGTGCAAACAGGCGGAGGTTGTGGCTTCCGCCTCGTATCTCGAATTGTGAGGCCTTCCGGAAGAATTCCTCCGATTTCGGGTGTGTGGTGCGATAATTGATTATCAAGTCTTCGAGTAGAGATTCTTTATCCATTATTATTCCTTTACATTATTTAATGACGAAGTCTTCTCGTTTGAGAAGACTTCATTATATACTACAAAGATTTCAACCAGTCAAAATATAAAGAACCCATTCTACACTGCTGATTCCGTATTGGAATGCACGGTCAGAACAATCAATCACTTCAAATACTGCGAAAGTTTTTGGGCAAGGGTCGGATCGACATTTTGAAGCTGCTTGTAGACCTCTCGCGCACTGTACTGATCCTGAAGATTCAGAAAGGCGATAGCAAGATTGTAATAGGCGACTCCATTGTCGGGCCGCAGTTCAATGGCCTTCTGAAGGGGCTTAACAGCCGGTGAAAACTTTTTGATTTGCATATAATTGATACCGATACTCATCCAACCGTCCGCATTTTGAGGATCGACTTCCACCAGTTTTTTGTACGCCTCGATGGCATCATTGAATTTTTTCATTTTAGTCAAACTGAAGCCCAAGTTCGAATAGGCGTAAATAAAATCAGGCTTGACTTCAATCGCCTGCCTGAAGACATCGGCGGCCTCCGGCCATTTTTCGAGCTTGATGTACATGTAGCCCAAGTTATAAATGGCATCGGCATCTTGAGGATTGACTTCTATCATCTTTTTAATAGTGGATATAGCCATATCTGTCTGTCCTGCATCATCATACATACGGACTATGGTGTTGTAATAATATTTGGAATCGCTCGGTCTCACTTCCGCAAGCTTCATGTAGGTTTGGGCGGCATTATCGTATTGATCGCTTTTCTGATAGGCTTCAGCCAACTTGTTGAGTATTTGGGAATCCCCGGGATTCTCTGTGTTGGCCTTTGCGAGCGAGGCACTTGCCCTGTCAAATTGAGAAAGCTCCATCTGACAGAGCCCTAATTGATAATAGGCCTCTCCCTTTTTATCAGGATTGCGGCCAAGGTAGTTGTCATAGGCCTCAATTGCCTTTTCGAATGCCTTGAGTTCCTGATAAGCGGTTCCCATAAGGAAATAGGCTTCCTTGTATTCCTGATTCAATTCCGCCGCTTTTTGTAATGGAGCCAAAGCCTCACCCCATTTTCTCATTTTGATGTAGACCTCGCCCAATCCGGAATAGGCGCTCGCTAGGTCGGGTTTGAGTTCGATGATTTTTTTAAGAGTGGTTACGGCTGAAGAGTAGTTTCTCTGATTGAGATAGATGGCCGAGAGCAAAAGGTGGGCATCGAGTTCATCCGGCTTGATATTCAAAACTTTCTTCAAATGCTTCTCGGCTTGAGTGTTTCTGTCGATGGCTGTGAATATTCTGGCGGCAAGATACGCGCCTTCGTAGGTTTCGAAATAATCCTCGGCCTGGCGGTCTTTAAATTTAACGGGCGAGCTCTTCTTTGACATCCCCTGGACGTAGGTGATCGGCAGAACGATCTTGGTTTGCAAATCGAGTTGAAGAAGAATTCCGATGACTTTGCCTTCGGAATTGAGGACCGGGGCTCCGCTGAAAGTCTCGCCTGTGGCTAAAGAGGTTTCGAAAATCCTCTTGTTGGGTGCGTATTCCGTTACCTTTTCGAGAGTTCCTTCCATGACTTGGATCTGCCCCGTCTCGTTACCCCCAACAGCAAATATCTTGTTTCCTATTCCGGCGGCAAAGGGATCACCCATGGTAAGTTGCGGTGACTTTCTGTTCACTTTTACAAGCGCGATGTTGTGTTCTTTATCAACACTCCAAATCCCTTCCATTTTGACTTTTTTCCCTTTAAAATCTCTTCCTTCGGCCTTTTCCGCCTGACTGATCAGATTATAGCCGGTGAGCATTACTTCCTGCCCAATGAGGAATCCTGTGCCTTTTGCGATCTCATTGTCCTCTTTTCCGATAACCACAAAGGCGATGACTCCTTCCTGATTTTTAGCGAGGATGTTTGACGCATCATCCGATTGAGAGAATAGAAAAAGGCAGGGAACGAAAGCGAAAATGAGTGCAGCTATGATAGGTCGCTTGTATCCCTTCATGATAACCTCCTTAAATAGGGTTTTTGGAAGAAAATAAAAAGTCCAAAACAGATAAATTTACACTTTGCGTTTGCCACTGTCAAATTTTTCTCTTTTAAGAGCG
>JAFGNQ010000001.1 GCA_016926925.1 Candidatus Aminicenantota bacterium | reverse complement strand
TGGTGGGTGACCTTGCTCTGGATGAGTCGTTGACATCCCGCGAAGTAATCAACACCAAACTGCGGCAGATTCTGGATGACGCCACGGATAAGTGGGGGACCAAGGTCACCAGGGTCGAGCTTCAGAGGATCGAGCCGCCCGTTGACGTTACCGAGGCCATGCACCGGCAGATGAAGGCCGAGCGGGACAGGCGGGCCATGATACTCGAGGCAGAAGGAGCGAAAAGGTCGGCCGTCCTCAAGGCCGAAGGTCAAGCCGAGGCGATTAAAAAAGTGGCCGACGCCGACAAATATGAGAAGCTCACTGTTGCCAAAGGAGAGGCCGAAGCCATTGAGACGGTTTTCGGCGCTATCCATAAAGGACAGCCGACCAATGACCTCATAGCCATCAAGTATCTCGATGCCTTGCAGAAAATGGCCGACGGCCAGGCTACGAAGATCTTTCTGCCTTTCGAGGCATCGGGGATTCTGAGCAGTGTGGCCGGGATCGGTGAGCTTTTTAAAGAAAAACCTTCCTCTTAAGGGGGAGAATGACTTTAGGGGCAGCCTCGACCTGGCAGGCATATGTTTCTGCCTGATTTGATTCCGCCCTCAATCAAATCATGTACAGGACCACCAGGCCGGGCTGCTTCTCCTCCTCATTTGACCGTGCGTTTTTGCTGTGATATAAGCAGGACAAGGCATCCTTAAGCCGGAACGGCCTGCCGACAGTGAAGACAAAGAGACAACCGTTTTCCTTTCCTAAGTATAAAACGCATCCGGATCAAGCCGGCGTCGCGCTCCGCTTCTTTGGTTCGGATGATGGAGAAGAATCCGAATCTGCGTAAAAAGGAGGCAAATATGGGAATTTCAAGAAGGGCATTTTTAGGGAATCTCGGTTTAGGAGTCGCCGGGCTGGGCCTCGGTTCAGGAGTTTCAGCAAATGCGGTCCGAAATCCCGGCGATTCGGAAAAACTGTTGGTCAAGAATCCGGACCATCCCCAGCCAGCAAAGTTCGATCGTCTGAACCTGGATTGGTACAAGAGAACCGTCCAAAGACTTAAAGAAAAGGTGGGCGAAAAGGGAGTGGATGTCATCCTCCTCCAGGATGAAAGGAACCTCATTTATTTTACAGGTCTGTTTCACAGCACGACGGAGCGGCCGTTTTTTGCCGTCTTCCCCCTGGATGAGGATGCTCTCTACTGGTACCATCCCGGCTTGGACAGGGATTTGGTCAATACCTGGTGGAATACGGACAATGCTTATTACTTTGATTTCTTCCATGCCGAGGGAGGATTCCCTAATCTCGGGCAAGTGTCCTTGGGCCAGACCGTCGACCTTTTTGCTTGGCTTTTAGAGGGGCTCAAGGCACGCGGCTACGGAGAAAAAGTCATCGGTGTCGATATGGAACTTCCTCCGTCAAAGATGCAGAAAGCGGCCAAAATCCTGCCCAAGGCACAGTTTGTCGACATCTCCGATATCTGCATGAAAATGCGTATGGTCAAGACGGATGAGGAGATCGCTCTCACGCAGAGGGCCATGGATTACTTCAGCCGGATCCATGCTTTTGCCAGGGATTTTCTACTGGAGAAGGGGACGGATGTCACCGATTTTGAGATTGGAAGGGCCGCTGTCGACTACGGATCGAATTTGATCATGAAGGATATAAAAAGGGACGGGAAGCCACATTCGGCTGTAGGTATCGAAGTGCGTATCAGCTGTCGTACGGGTGTTGCCACGGGCACTCCCCATCCCAACCAATTTTTCCACGAGAAAGTCAAAAAAGGGGATGCGCTCCAGATCGCAGGGATTGTAAGGATCGGGGGCTACGGCGGTGAATGTTACCGGTATTATCAAATCGCTCCCTGGGATGCTCACCGGGAGAAAGTCTGGCAAACTGTGACCGACTGCGTGCGCATCCAGGAGGTCGAGTCCAAGGCGGGACAAAGATGCGCGGACATTGCCTACAAGATCCACAAATACCAGGTAGAAAATGGGATGAGCAAATACATTTATCATCGTCCCGCTCACGGCGAGGGGATGGAAGGACACCAGCCGCCATGGCTGGCGCTCGGGGACCGGACGGTTCTGGAAGAAGGCATGACGTTCAGTGTCGAGCCGGGTTTGTACGATCCCGAGAAAGGATTCGGCTACAACCCAAGTGACAATCTTCTTGTCACCCAAAAAAAGGGTGTGCTCATGAGCACTGTCCCCTATACCAAAGAGTGGATGTTTCTCAAACTCTGATCGTTGCGGGAAGCTGTGTCCGTTTCCTCGGCAGTAGAAAAATAATGATAGGATGCTTTGATTTGTCATGCCTTTCTGACTATTATAGATGTGCAAATGGACAGGCGTGATCCTCAATCAAGATTGTTTCAAACCCATTGCAGTTTTTATATGAAATTTTCTTTTTATATCGTTTCGAATTTTTAACCTAAGAGAAAGGAGTCATTCTATGGCGACATTTGAAGGCGTGAAGTTTGCTCCGAAGCAGATGCGCTATCTACTCGATGGAAAAGATTTTGATCTGTTCGATGCCGACGACAAAGTATATGCTGTCTCACGGTCGATTCATTACGGGCAGTTTTTGACTTTCGAGGGCATCAAGTTTTTTTGCAAAAAAAACCAGAAAGACAATCTGGAAGTTATTTTTTGCAACTGGCATCGGAATCTCGAGCGGCTTCAGCGGAGCATGTCTTTTTGTTTGGCGAGAAAACAACAATCTTTAGTCCCGATAGTGGAAGAGATGGAAAACATCTTCATCCATCGTTTTTTGGAAGATCCCGCTATGCGGAAATTTTTAGATGAAATGGCGGATTTGAGCGCTCAAGGCTATTTGCGTCCCTTCACCTTCGCCGAGGAACAATCTGTTGGGGTGACCTTTCCGACAAAGCCTTCTTTGCGGGCGATCGCTTTTCGATACGAACGCTATCTCGGAGAGCCTTTTTCCGGGGTTGTCGTGCCGAACATGGTGAGGGCCGTATCCATCAACCAAACGGGTTGCCTTAAATTGAGCACGAACTATGTGATAAGCATGAAGGCCGTCGATGCGGCCAAAGATGTTCTTCCCGAGGCATCCGCCGCACTGTTTCTTGATGACAGGCCGGACAAGCCTTTCGGTGATCGGAAGATCACGGAATGGGATAGCTCCTGCTGCCTGTTCGCCCTTCGCAACGGCACCATAATCAAGATTCCCGAGAGTCCGTTGATTCTGCCTTCGGTCACGATCCAGGGGGTAGTCGTCATCCTCAAGGAGATGGGTATCTCTGTCGAAGAGAGGGATATGACATACGCCGAGTTGATCGACAAGGTCAAAACCGGTCAACTGATCGCAGTTTGCAGCGTGGGAACAGCGGGAATTTTGAACCGGTGTGAAAAGCTCCTGTTAATGGATAATGAAGGAAATGTCCTTGTCACGCATGAGCCTGATAAAGACCATGATCTCTACCATCAACTCGGCAAAGCCAGGACGACCTATTGGAATCTCTACCAGGAAAAGACAAAGATCCCGGTTGGAATACGATTGTACAAATACGTCATTTGAACGGAATCCTGAGCTTGTATGATTGATTCCATTCCAATCGTTACATCTGCAATCTGGAAAAAACAGACCGGCACTACCTTATAAATATTTCAACGATATTTGGCATGTTTTTTGCTGTATATTTTTACGGAGTTTAAGAAGATGCAAGCACCTCAGCTTATAGATTACGAGACACAGATAGAGGAAGCCGCTAAAAGGGCCAAGTGTAAAAAAGTTTTATACCTCTATGATGAAATGGGCAACAAATCATTATTGGGAATTTTCAACAAACGAAGAGCACTTGAGATAAAAAAACAGCTTTCGGACAGGAACATGATCAACCGTCTGTCCGAATTCGAGATCAGGACCACCGAACCGGATTCCGAATTCAAGCTTGAACGGATGTAAATCTGGTCTCCATTTTCAATAAACGGTTTGAGGGGTCAGGCTTCCGTCTCTTGCTGAAGAACTATCCTGATCCCTCTTTTTTCCTCTAAACCCTCTGGATAAACTGTGGTTAGCGGCCTCAGCCCGTCCGCCTCTTTCTCCAAGAGCGTTTTAGTAATTTTCTTGGATAAGCTTTTCATGTATCATAAGGGCAAGTCATGAAATTTCTTAAAAAAAGTTGCTCTCTTCTGGGATTCGTGATTCTGTTGTTTCTTATCTGCTGTCGAAGGGAGATTCAGGTATCCGTGCCCCCTGAGCCGATCCCCCCGGCCAAGGAGCTGTCTCAACTCGGTTATACCGTTCAAGCAGGAGCCTTCTCTGTGGTGAGCAATGCCGTTCGGTTGACGAATTCCTTGAACCGCCAAGATCTGAACGCTTTTTATTTCGTCCATGAATCCGGGCTGATCAAGGTCCGTTTCGGAGATTTCGCAACTCGAGAGGATGCTCGGCGGAAAGCGGAAGATCTGATGCTGGCAGGTGTGCTTTCGGATTATTTTATCGTGAGCCCCGAGGAGTATGCCGTCAGCAAGGAGCGGGAATTCGGCGAAGAATTTCTTCGTAACGAACTCGTGGAAACGGCCAAGAACTTCATCGGTCTTCCCTATGCTTGGGGAGGCACTTCGCCTGAGGAGGGTTTTGACTGCAGCGGCATGACTATGGCTGTGTATCAGTTGAACGGCTTGAACCTTCCCCGGTCCTCTCGGGAACAATGGCAGGCGGGAACGCCCATCCCGCAAAGCCGGCTTTTAAGAGGAGACCTGGTTTTTTTTGACACCTCTCAAAGGGGGAATGTAACCCATGTGGGGATATACACCGGTCAAGACACATTCATCCATGCTCCTGGCAGGAATAAAAAAATCCGGGCCGATCATCTATCAAGCCGCTATTTCCATAAGCGATTCGTTGGGGCTCGCAGCTATCTGAAGTGAGCCGGGCATGATCTTTAAGAAAAAAGTAAGATGAGGGAAAAGACATAGGCCTCTCTTTCTGTTGCCTGTTAGCGATTGATTAGAATTGCGCAGGGGCAGCGCTGAAAAGGAGGGGCTAGGCTCTTGACTTGACTCGATACAGCACTTCTCCCAGGTAACCGCCGTCATTAATGAGGGCGATGTACAAACCAGGCTGGAGATGGGCTTGCCTTTTCAGCATGGGTTCTGAAAGCTTAGTCAAAAGATCGGAGGCATTCCAATCCCCTTTGCGATCACTCAGCCATATCCTTTCTTCGTCCTCAACGAGTTTTTGCAAAATATCCCTTAGAACCATTTTCGCCTCTTTTTATATCGTAATCCTCTCAGTATTGTCCGTCCTTATATTTGTTAGACGTATTTTCCCGGTAAAAGGTTTCCTCAAACAGACAAATACTTTTATTTGCCATAAATGAAACAACTGAAAATTTTTGCTGAATTCCTGAATTTGATGCAGCGCTGCGCGAAAAAATATATATGGGTTCATGCAGAACCTTTCTTCGTCTCATACGTCTTACGGTGTGAAATGGCAGAGACAGGAGTTTTTCGTGAAGCCTGAGAATCGCAGCCTCCGGACAGGCCTGACTTCCCAGATTCCGCCGGATTTCGAAGAGCTGTTCCATGTGTACAAATCCTCCGTCTACCGTTTCGCTTGTCATCTCACCCGGAATCGGGGAGAGGCAGAGGATTTGTTCCAGGAGGCCTGGCTGCGTGTTGTGCGCCTATTCCCCGGAGAGATCGACAGGGAAAGGTTCAAAGCCTGGCTCTTCACCGTTGTGGCCAACATTCATAAGGATGATTTGCGAAAGAAACGAATCAGACGGCTTTTTTTTATCGGGATATCCAGGGATTCCAGCCTGAATCATGAATTTCATCCTTATATACTGGGACAAAGCAGCAGCAGTTCATCCTGCGCGTTAGAGGACATTGATATCCATAAAGCCCTCCAGCGAGCGATCGCAAAGCTGCCGGAACGACAGCGGTGGATTTTCGCGCTCAAGGAAATTGAGGGTTTTCAATATAGGGAAATCAGCGAGATTATCGGCCTTCCCGTCGGCACGGTCAAGTCTCTGCTGCACCGGACCGTGAAGCGGCTTAGGAAAGAGCTTGCGGCCTACAACCCCAAAAAAGAGAGATGGACATGCGATGCAAAGACATTGAGCGTTTGATGATTGACGCATCCGAGAGGCCCTTAAGCCTCGATGAGGCAGGGATGCTCGACCGGCATGTGTTGCGATGTGTTTCTTGTTCTCAATTTAAGAAAGATTTGGCCCGCATCAGGGAGGAACTCAAAACCGTATCCGTCCCTGTGCTGTCTGAAGATCTGGAGGAGCGAACTCTCGCGGGCTGCCGCTACCTTGCGGACCGGAGCACTCTTCCCGATTCTGGCGTGCTATCCAGAATCCGCTCTGCGTCCATACCGGGCCTTGTCTGGACTGCCCTCATCCTGCTTGTCATCCTGACCGGAATTTTGGTGATATCGTTTCTTCCCGGTTTCGAGTCGGGAAATACAGTCCCCTTTCAAGCGATTCTGGCTCTCACTCTTTTGGCGCAGAATGTGGTGATGCTCTTTTTCGCACCGGTTCTGGTCACCAAGCTCCGGGAGTGCCGGGGCGGCAACACCTTAGGCGGGAATAAAAAACTTGTCTTATAAATATATTCGCATGCCCTGAGGATTTCGAAGGGCATCGAAAAGGAGGTGTCTTATGGCCGCATCATCGGGCAAAACAATAGCGCTTATCATTTTGGTGGTGTTTCTAGCCTTATTTGTCTTTTCTTGGCGAATGTCGCCCTTCTTCATCGCTCCCTTCGGCGTGTTTTCCAGCATATCGCACCTGGTGCGTGTTCCTGACTGGGACCGTTTTCACTTCGGTCCTGATTGGATGCGGTTTTCTTCTTTGTCCGCTTTGTCCCTGGTGTTTTTGATAATCTGGATCTTTATGATTGTCTGGGTTTATCGCGATGCCGAGCGACGCGGCATGAACGGTGTGCTCTGGGCCTTGTTGGTGTTCATAGGGAATTTGGTCGGTCTGGTGATCTATCTTATTTTGCGCTCGGAAAGTCCCCGTGCCGCTCCCGTTGACAGTGTGATGCAGACCTGCCCGAAGTGTCAAAAAGCCGTAAGCCCGAGCTTTGCTTACTGTCCCCACTGCGCTGCTCCGATGAAGCATGTCTGTCCTTCTTGCGGGAAGGAGATCGAGGAAGGTTGGAAGGCGTGTCCGTTCTGCGGAGTGAAGTTGCGTAAAGAGGAGTAATTCCCAGACAGAAGGCGGCTTTTTCCCTCTATCTCGAAGGATGCATATACTTATCTTGTTGATCTCAAATTCAATGATTGGGGGAAGAGCTCCGCTTTGTCTATATTCGTCGAAGACCCCCCCCACCAACCACCATGCGACTCATACAGACAAAGCCTCGCTCTTCGTAATCCCAGTCGTGAGCCGAAGACCCCACTATCTGCTATCATGCGACTCAAACATACTGTGACTCGCTTTTTTTGTCTATCGATATGGCCCTGTCAGGAAAAAGGGGCACATATACTCTGGAATTTGTGCTGGACGGATGTGGAATAGCGTGGTATCTTACGGAAGAAATTACCGGAGATTTACTAGGTAAAATCCGAGGAGGACCGATTTGAGCGCAAGAATCATCGACGGAGAGGCGGTCGCTTCCGGAATCCGGGAGCATGTGGCAAAAAAAGTCGAGGATATGGCCAGGAAGCATGGAATCCGGCCGGGGCTGGCAACCGTGCTCGTGGGCGACAACCCCGCCTCTCACCAGTACGTTCGCATGAAACAGAACCGTTGTAAAAAAGTGGGCATCGAATCCTTCGGGCATGTCTTGCCCGCCGAATCCAGCCAGGCGGAGGTTGAGTCCCTGGTGCACAGCCTGGGTTCCGACCCGAAGGTTCACGGCATTCTGGTGCAGCTTCCCCTTCCCGGTCACATCGACGAGGAGGCCGTACTTAGTGTCGTTCCTCTTCAAAAGGATGTGGATGGGTTTCATCCGGTCAACATCGGCCGTCTGACTATGAAGGGACGCAAACCTCTGTTCGTACCCTGCACACCTGCGGGAGTCATGGTCCTCCTGGAGGAAGCGGGAGCGGAATTCGACGGGGCCGAAGCCGTGGTTCTGGGCCGGAGCAACATCGTCGGTATGCCGGTAGCTTTGCTTCTGATCCACCGCAATGCCACGGTGACGGTCTGCCACAGCCGTACCCGCGATTTGCCTGGAGTGTGCCGCCGCGCCGATATTTTGATAGCAGCCGTGGGGCGCCCGCAAATGGTCAAGGCCGACTGGGTGAAACCGGGAGCATACGTGATCGATGTAGGGAGCAACAGAGTCGAGGATGCTTCGGCTGAGAAGGGGTACAAATGGGTCGGGGATGTGGATTTTGATGCAGTCAAGGATGTAGCCGGCGCCATAACCCCTTCCCCCGGTGGCGTGGGGCCTATGACCATCGCAGGCCTCTTGAAAAATACTCTTCGAGCAGCAGAAATGTCCCTAGGGGCGTAATTATCCTCTTAGAGCAAAAAAAATCCGCTAACACGCGGAAGTGGGGAATTCGTCTCCATCAAGTGGGGAAAAATGCCACGTCGTTGCATCATGAAACTATAAAAACAGCAGTGGGGAGTTATTTATGGACATTAAGAGCCAAGGATTTCAATACCGCCGGGCTACGCTGAACGATGTTTCCTTCATGACCGAATTTCGCCTTCGAATGCTGGGTGAAGTCTACGGTCGGCTGGAGGATGATACCGCGGACGAGCTGAGAAAAACCTGTCACGACTATTTCTCCCGATCTGTTTTTCAAGGGGATTACAGGGCCTGGATTGCGGAAGACGATGGACGCCCCGTCGGTACGGGCGGGATGGTCCTCTGGAAAAAACCCCCCACTGTCGGATGCACTTCCGGAAGGCTCGGCTACATCCTCAATCTCTACACCATCCCGGAATTGAGAGGAAGGGGTATCTGTACGCGGCTGCTGCACGAGTTGATCGAAGAAGCCAAATCGTTGGGCTTATCGTATATCCACCTGCATGCCTCTGAAGACGGGATGAACATCTACAGAAGGGCCGGCTTCGGGAATCCTCATGGAGTGGAGCTGGAATTGAAAATCGCATGAATTCCGGGCAAGAGCGACAAAACAGCGGGGGCCGGATAGCCTCATATTCGGCTATTCATATTTCAAGGATTTTACCGGATCGGAATAAGCCGCCTTCAACGCCTGGAAGCTCACGGTCAGCAGAGCGATCATCAGCGTCCCCGTTCCTGCAAAGAGAAAAACCAAGATGCTTGGCGAAATCCGGTAGGCGAAATCCGCCAGCCAGCGACGCATCAAAAAGTAAGCGACAGGCCAGGCAATGAGGTTGGCGATTCCGATAAGAATCACAAATTCTTTCAAGAGCAACCGGATGATGTTGGAAACCGTGGCCCCCAGGACTTTCCGGATTCCGATTTCTTTGGTTTTCTGTTCGGCAGTAAAGGCAGAGAGGCCGAACAAACCCAGGCAGCCTATGAGTATGACCAGTACGGCAAAAACGTTGAAGATTTTTCCTATTCTCTGTTCGGCTTTATACAGATCGTCGAATTGATCATCCATGAATGCGTATTCAAAAGGCTGGTTGGGAGCCATAGCCTGCCACTTTTTCCTCATAAGGTCGATGGCCCCGGAAAGATTCTCCGTGTTGATCCGGAATGCTGTAAACTCATTGCTCTTGCCCAGATACACCAGCAAAGGGCCGATCGTGTTTCGGAGCGACTCGAAATGGAAATTTTCGAGCACTCCGATAATGGTCATGTTTTTCGTGTCGCCTTGAGCGGTCGTGTAATAGCTCACTCTTTTGCCCAGGGCAGAATCCCATCCGTACTGCTTGACTGCCGTCTCGTTGACAATGGCGGCATCGATGTCGGTCCCGTATTCTCTGGAAAAATTCCTTCCTTCGAGGATTGTCATACCCAGCGTAGGGATGTAGTCATAGTCCACGCTCCATATTTGTATCGAAGTCGTGTGCTCGTCCTCGAATCTTCCCTCGGGGAAGACCGTCGTGTTGTTTCGGTTAGATGGAGTGGGGAGAAAACCGGATATGGTTCCGCTGAGAAACTGGGGAAGGGCCAGCATCTCATTCTTAAAAACCTCGGCCTGGTTTCCCAGGAGGTAGGTGTTTTTCAAAACGAGCACCTGATCTTTGGCGTAGCCGAGCTTTTTATTCTGGATGAATTGGAGCTGGCTGTAAACGATCACGGTACCGATGATGAGAATGACGGATGTTGCAAACTGAAAGACGACCAGTCCGCTCCGCAAAGGGCCGGTTTTAATTCCGGTCTTCAATTTCCCTTTCAGCACGTTTGCCGGTCGGAAAGCGGAGATGAAAAAGGCAGGATAGCATCCTGCCATGAAACCCGTAAGGAAAGTGATAACCAACAGAGCGGCGATTGTGGATCCGCCTATTAAATCGATGAAGGTGAATTCTTTTCCCGAAATCGCATTGAAAAGAGGCAAAACCAGCTTGACCAGAAGGAGTGCCAAGGCTAGGGAGATAATGCTGTAAATCGCTGCTTCCGTTAGAAATTGCTTTATCAACTGTTTCCTGTGAGAGCCAAGCACTTTCCGGATTCCCACCTCCTTTGACCTGCCTGCCGACCGGGCCGTAGAGAGGTTCATGAAATTGATGGAGGCGATGAGCAGGACGAGAAGGGCGATAGCCGAAAAAATGTAGACATAGGTGATATCACTGTTGGGCTCCAGCTCGGCCACCAGGTCCGAGTGGAGATGGATGTCACGAAGCGGCTGGAGAAAAAATTCCGCTTTCATGTCTCCCTGAATCAATTCATCCCAGGTTTTGCCCAGGATCAGTTGGACCTGGGGTCCCATGTATTTTTTGAGCATGGCCGGGAATTTGGCCTCCAATGCCCTCCAGTCGGCCTTTTCATTCAGGAGGATGTAGGTGTTGAAATTGTTGTTGAACCAGGTCTGTTCTTTGCTTTCCTCCAAGGAAGGCATGGAAAGGAGGATCTCGAAATGGAAGTGGGTGTTGGAAGGAATGCTGTCGAAGACGCCGGTCACTTTGTAGTCTTGGTTGTTGTCAAGTCTTACAGTTTTGCCCAAAGGCTCATCGTTACCGAAATATTTTTCGGCTGTCTTCCGGCTCATGATCAGGGTGTTGGGATTCGTCAAGGCGGTTTCCGAATTGCCTTTGATGAGTGGTATGGCAAAGAAGCCGAAGAAGGAGGGATCGGCAAACACGATCTGCTGTTCCCGGAAGCTGTTTTCCCCGTACTGGACGATGAAGCTTCCGCTGTCGCGGAAACGGACCGCATCTTCCACCTCGGGATAATCTTCGATCAGGGCTTTGGCTGCGGGTGCCGGGGCCGTGGCCGCAGCCAGGTCAACGCCCCCCAAGCGGAAGGAACCCACGACACGATAAATGCGATCCGCATGTTCATGATAGCTGTCATAACTCAGCTCATGCCGGACGTACAGGAGGATAAGGAGGCAGCTGGCTAAACCGATAGCCAGGCCCATTATGTTGATCAGAGAATATCCCTTTTGTTTCCGGATATTCCTGAGGGCGGTTTTTATGTAATTTTTCAGCATTCCCGATCCCTCCTTTTATGGACGAAGGATATGAGTTCAAGGCTCATCATTGGGTCCAATAACTTTTTACGGATTTTCAAGCCGCTTGGTTCCCTTTGAGCTTTAAAGCGAAGTTGCCAGCTATCGGTTTCTCTTCTTTGTCCTGACAAAAAACAAGAAGAGAAGGCTGACAATGGTTATTGATACCTGCCGACCGGGCTCATTTCGGAATTAGCGAGCCTTCTGAATTTGGATGAGATGGCTCACGGCCAGAGTGCTCAGGATGACGGAGGCGGCGAAGACGTAAATTCCCCATCTCACCTGAACGCTGCCGAATACGCCCAACCGGGCGATGACCACAAGCAGGGCTACCAGAAAAACGTCCAGCATGGACCATTTGCTGACCTGGCCGAGATAGCGGAGGAAGGCTTCCCTCTTTCCTGACGAAGGCGAGCGTGAGTAATGGGTCAGGGCGATAAAGCCATTTTTAGCCAGCGGGAATAGGACGGAAAAGACAACGATGATCAGAAACAGAATGTATTCTTTCTCCCGGATAAGACCGGTGAGGACAGAATATATGGAAACCGTGCTCTTGAAAAAAAGGAGTTTCCGGAAAGTCAGAATGGGAGCGAAAAGCCCTATTCCCAGCGTTACCAGGGATGACCAAAGCAGAAGATCGACGTGCCAGCTCTTCCTGAGCGGACTCCTGAGGAGCCTGACAGCGTTTCTATCCTCTTCATCCATAGTCTTAGGATCAGCCCCAATACCTAAACGGTTATACCACAGGCTTCAAGGGGCTTCAATGGTGAATAATCCTGCCGTTCAAGAGAGCCTCCGGTTCGGCTTGGTGTTGGTTTCCGGGATGGAATGACGGGGAACTTGTGGCCATTCATCGGAACCGGCCACAGTCAAAGAGCCGGTATCATTCAGTTTGTTTCGCACTTGTATTCAGACGGACGCTGCTTGGTGTATAATGCAGTCGGATCGACGCTGGATTTTCCGGCCTCGTATCGAGAGACGTCGAAAGGAGACTTCGGTAACGATGAATAGATTCTTTGTGGTTTCTCTTTTGGGATTCCTGTTTGTTTGCGCCGCATGTGTGGACCGGCATAATGATGACCATGCCCAAGACTCGGATATCGTATCCCGGGCGAAGGCCATACACGATCGTGTTTTAACCTTGGATGCACACATTGATATCGAAGTCACCTTTTTTACTCCTGACTCGCCGGAAAAGATGGGGCATAAGAAATTGGCCAGCTTATCTTCCATGAAGTCCGGAGGCCTGGACGGAGCTTTTTTCGCTGCCTATGTGGAGCAAGGTCCGCTCACGGAAAAGGGCTATGATGAGGCACACAAGCTGGCCCTAGAAAAAATCGATACAATTCATCGAGTTGCCCGGGAAGAGTTGCCCGGAGAAATCGGCATCGCCCGGCATCCCGATGAGGTTCTCGACATACATGGACAGGGAAAAATAACCGCCATCATAGCCATGGAAAACGGATACCCCCTGGGTGAGACTATCGGGAATCTTTCCGAATTCTTCGACCTCGGTGTCCGCTACATCACCCTTTCCCACATCGGCCACAATCAAATCTGCACCTCCAACCTCGGTCTGGATTCCCAGCCTCCTCTTCATAGCGGACTCAGCCCTTTCGGCCAAGAGGTTGTGACTGAAATGAACCGATTGGGTATGATCATCGATGTCTCCCACATCGGAAAACAATCCGTGCTGGATGTGGTCCGGCTCTCCCGGGCCCCGGTCATGGCCTCCCATTCCAGCCACCGCGATTTTTGCGGGATCGAGCGCATGTGGGATGACGAGCAGCTTCTCGCCCTCAAAGAAAACGGAGGCGTTTTTCATCTTGTGGGACTCAAGATGACCATCAAGGAAGAGGCGCCCGAGAAAACAGCGGCCATTGAAGCCTTACGCAAAGAGCTTGGATTCCCCGGTGAGTACTGGCCTTTTTTTCTGGCCTTCGAAAAAGCCTCTTCCGATGAACGCGCTGCTTACAATGCCCGTTTGGAAGAGATCGAGCGAAAATTCCCATCGGCCGATGTCCGCGATTTTGTGGACCACATCGATTCTCTTGTAGAGCGCATCGGCATCGATCATGTCGCCATAAGCTCGGACTTCTATGACCGGAGCTGGAGTCTTGTCGGGTGGGAAGATGCCGGCGAAACATTCAACATCACTCTGGAGCTTGTCAGGCGCGGATATGGAGAAGACCAGATCGCAAAGATCTGGAGCGGAAACACACTCCGTGTCTGGCGCGAGGTCGAACAGGTCGCCCACCGTTTTCAGACTGATTGAGCGAAAATCTCGGAACTATTTCCGTGTCATTTCGTCGTAGATCCACTCGATGTTCTTTTTCTTGGTCAGGAAGTCCCCCATATCACGGATGTGATCGAAGGATCTGAGGTCGATCGAATCCACAGTTTGTTCTTTGGTCTTTCCGGCCTTGACGGCGGCCTCCACCCCGCCTCTCAGATACCTCAGGTAATCAGCGAATTCCATGAAGTCCGGCATGGTCGTTACCGGTCCGTGTCCGGGGATGACTTTGTAATCCGGGTATTTCTCCGCCAATTTCCCGATCGTCTTAACCCAGTTGCCGGTGTCGGAGCCGTCCCTGACATCGATGTAGGGCGGCAAGCCGTGGAAGAAGAGATCCCCGGCATGGATGACTTTAGCCTTTTCGAAGACCACAACCGTGTCTCCTGAAGTGTGTCCCGGACCGAAATAAAGCAGCTTGACCGTTTCTTCTCCTATTTTGAGCGTCATGTCCGTCTCATAAATTTTTTGAGGGGCTCCGGGGATTTCCCCCGATTCCTCCGGTTTCTGGTTGGCCAGAAAAGATTCCCTGCACTTTGTGTGGCTGACGATCTCGGCTCCTTTTCCGATGATAGCGTTGCCGCCGGTGTGGTCGCCGTGATAGTGGGTGTTGATCAAATAGCGGATGGGCAGAGGACTCAATTTTCGTATTTCGGCCATGATCGACTCGGCCGACTTGGCGTAATTGGCATCCACGACGAGCAAGGCATCTTTGCTTTTAAAAATGCCTATGCTCCCTCCGGGGCCGATGAGAGCGTAGACCTCTCCAGAGACTTTTTCGAGGGTGAAGGATACGTCTTCTTGAGAATTGAGAGCAGTGGAAAGGTTCAAGAGCACAAAGATGGCAGCGAAAATCACTGCAAATTGTTTATGCTTGTGTTTTCTCATACTTCATTGATAATAAATTTGGGACAAAATTGCAAATCCTCTCGGATAAATGATAAAATCCTATCCGTTCCGGGGAAATTTTCAGGCTGAGCAACACCATGCCGCCTTCGACAGGTGCGACACCTTTATCCCGCCTGCTGAATTGAAGAAAAATCCGATGTTTGTAGATGAGTATCCCATGACTCCCATCACTGCCAAAACCCATGACGAGCACTTTGCCGTGAACTGCCGGGCCGTGGCTCTGACGATGAAGGAGTTCGCCCGACGTCGCATCGACCTAAAGGTAAACTGGGGACGCATCATCAACATAAGCACGGACGGTGCCTATGCC
>JAFGNQ010000212.1 GCA_016926925.1 Candidatus Aminicenantota bacterium | reverse complement strand
TGGAGGGACGCAGCCTCTGTTCTTGATCGGAGGGCCTTGCGTGATCGAATCGGAGGGCCATGCTCTCCGCATGGCCCAAGCCATCCAGGAAGTCTGTTCTGATCTAGGAATCCCATTCATCTTCAAGGCGTCTTACGACAAGGCCAACCGATCCTCGATCAGCTCCTACCGGGGGCCGGGAATCGACAAAGGCCTGGCCATCCTTGAGACGATCAAACAGACGCTCCGTATTCCGGTTCTCTCCGATGTCCACGAGACCCATCAGGTGGCCAAAGCCGCAGAAGTTCTGGACGTCATTCAGATCCCTGCATTTCTCTGCCGGCAAACGGATTTGATTGTGGAGGCCGCCAAAACACAAAAGCCCTTGAATATCAAAAAAGGACAGTTCCTTTCTCCCCAGGATATCAAGAACGTCTGTGACAAATCCCTCAGCCAGGGAAATGACAAGATCATCCTCACAGAGCGGGGAACATGCTTCGGATACAATACGCTCATCTTCGATCCCCGGTCGATTCCCATCATGAAGAAATACGGCTTTCCCGTGGTCATCGATGCCTCGCACAGTGTTCAGAAACCGGGTGGGCAGGGCATCGTTTCCGGAGGAGACGCCGAGTACATCCCTCACATCGCACGCGCGGGGATCAGCGTCGGAGCAGACGGTCTGTTCCTCGAAATCCACGACCATCCCTCGCAGGCCCTCTCTGACAGCAGTAACTCATTTAAATTGAACGCTTTACATGAATTCTGCACCTCTCTGCTTCGCCTAAAAAAAGCGGTCGATACGCACGGATCATCATACTCATGAGTGTCTGGTTAAGAGCAAGCAAATGAACCTGAAGGAATGTCTACGCTCAGTTCAGATTTTTAAGCTTTAATGCAAACCTAATCAGTCATTAGTGCGATGAACATTACGCAACAAGGATACACCATGAAAAAAGAACAGATCATCCGGACGGGAAAAAATGTTCTCGAGATCGAGGCCGATGCCGTCAGGGCTTTAGCCTCAAGGCTGAATGATGATTTTGCTTCTGCCGTGGATCTCCTTTCCCGATCCAGAGCCCGGGTCATCGTCATGGGGATGGGGAAATCCGGGATCATCGGACGAAAGATCGCTTCGACCCTGGCCAGCTGCGGCACGCCGGCTTTATTCATTCATCCTGCTGAGGCAGGCCATGGAGACCTCGGAATGATCTGCAAGGAAGATATCCTTCTGGCCATCTCCTACAGCGGGGACACGAGGGAGATCGTGGACCTTCTTGAATTCGTGAAACGGATCGGTGTGAAGCTCATCAGCATCACCGGCAATAAGAGCTCAAAACTCGCCCAATACAGCGACATCGTGCTTGAGGCCAGAGTGGAAAAAGAAGCCGAGCCGATCGGGATGGTTCCCACCGCCAGTTCAACGGCATCCTTAGCCCTGGGAGACGCCCTGGCTATCGCGCTCATGACAAAAAAAGGATTCACCGAACAGGATTTTGCTTCGGTTCATCCCAAGGGGCAGGCCGGAAAGAAACTCCTCAAAATCAAGACGCTGATGCACACCGGGGGGAAAATACCCTTGGTCGGACTGCACACGCCTATGAAGGAGGTTCTGGAAGAAATCACCAAAAAGAAACTGGGCATGACATGCGTTATCGACCAAGAGAGGACGCTTTTGGGCATCGTTACGGATGGGGATTTGCGCCGGATGATGCAACGGTACGGCAAGACATTTCTCCAGAAAAAATGCAAAGACTGCATGACATCCGATCCGATTACAATCGACAAGGAGGAATTGGCCACCAAAGCCCTCAACATTATGGAAGAGCATAAGGTGACATCTTTGGTCGTCGTCAACGACCAGAATATTCTGGAAGGGCTCATCCATTTGCACGACCTGTGGCGGACGGAGATGTTCTGATGGATAACAAGAGCCGCGCCCGAAAAATCAAAATGATCCTCATGGACGTCGATGGAACCCTGACCGATGGGGCGCTGATCGTGCTTCCCGACGGAGAGGAGCTGAAGTCGTACAATGTGAAGGACGGCATGGGCATTCTTTTGGCTCGCCTGGTCGGTTTCAAGACGGGCATCATCACCGGAAAAACCTCAAAAGCACTGGTAAAACGGGCTGAGAGGCTGAAAATAGAAGAGCTCCACCAAGGCATTTTGAACAAAACACAAATCCTGCAGGAGATTCTCGAGAAACACAAGTTGAGCCACGAAGAGATCGCCTATATCGGGGACGACCTCGGAGACCTCGAGGTCATGAAAGCCGTGGGCTTCGCCGGAGCCGTGGCGGACGCCCATCCCGAAGTCAAAAAACACTGCCACTTCATCTCCTCTCTTGAGGGGGGAAGGGGAGCAGTGAGAGAATTTATCGAATTCATCTTCAGCGCCCAAGACAAGTGGGGGAACATTCAAGAGCGCGTCAAAAACCTCAAAGCCGATCCCAGAGAGGTTTCCAAACTGACCTGAGGGGGAAATCATGAAAATCCGAAAAGAAATATTCAGAGAGTACGACATCCGCGGCATCGTGGACAAGGATCTGACGCCGGAAACCGTAACCCTGCTGGGAAAGGGGATCGGGACCTACTTCCGGAATCAAGGCTGCAAGGAAGTCGCCCTGGGCGGGGACTGTCGGCTGAGCTCGCCTCTTTTTGCAGATGTCCTGAGCCGCGGGCTTCTCCAGACAGGCTGTTCTGTAACCCATCTGGGGACCATCCCCACACCGCTGCTCTATTTCACCATGTACCAAAAACCGATGGACGCCGGTGTGATGATCACGGGATCCCACAACCCCCCCGAGTACAACGGATTCAAGATGATGGTCGGGAAGGAGACGCTCTACGGGGAAACAATCCAAGAAATCTACAGCATCATTGAAAGCGGCCGGTTTGTACAAGAGAACAAAGGAACGACGAAACACTACCAGGTTATTCCGGACTACCATTCCTGGATCATAAATAACATCTCGTTGGCACGGAAATTGAAAGTGGTCGTGGATGCGGGAAACGGCACAGGAGGTTTTGTAGCCGTCCCCATTTTCCAGGAATTGGGGTGCGAGGTCATTCCGCTCTACTGTGAAATGGATGGTCATTTCCCTAATCATCATCCGGATCCGACACTTCCCGAAGCCCTCGAAGATCTGATCCAAAAGGTCGCAGAGACAAAGGCCGACCTTGGAATCGCCTACGACGGAGACAGCGACCGCATCGGCGTCATCGACGACAAGGGGGATATCATTTGGGGGGATACGCTCATGATCCTCTTTGCCAGAGACATCCTCCCGCAAAATCCCGGGGCGGCCGTCATTTCCGAAGTCAAGGCCTCCAAGCTTCTCTACGATGAGATCAAACGGCTGGGGGGGCGGCCCATTATGTGGAAGACAGGCCACTCGCTGATCAAGAAAAAAATCAAGGAAGAAAAAGCCCTCTTGGCCGGAGAGATGAGCGGACATATATTTTTCGCGGATCGCTTTTTCGGGTTCGATGATGCCATCTATGCCTCAGCCCGGGTTTTGGAGATTCTTTCACGCACCGAGAAAAAATTATCCGAGCTGCTCTCGGACCTCCCGCGCACGTACAACACGCCCGAAATCAGGATCTATGCCTCCGACGAGGTCAAATTCAAGATTGTCGACGGCGTCAAGGAAGAGCTTGCAGCCCGCCTGCCGGTTATCGATATCGACGGCGTGAGAGCCATCTATCCCAAAGGGTGGGCCTTGGTCCGCGCCTCCAACACACAAGGAGCTCTCGTGCTGCGCTTTGAGGCCGATACCGAGTCGGACCTCAAAACCATTAAAAAGGAAGTGGAACAGACCATAGAGTCTGTGATCAAGAATCTGAACTCATCGCACCAATGAGTTATGCCTTCCCCGGGGAATAGCCGGCATCCTGTCTTGACTATTAAGAAAGCACCGACAACCAATTTCATTAAACTTTTTCGGCTCTTTTCTCGTCTCTTATAATGAATACGAAAATTCTGTCGAATTCGCACCGGAGAGTAGCGCATGGAAAATTCAAAACGATTTATGTTCCATTTGAAGATGATGGTCGGCCTTTTGCTGGCCTTTGGAATCGCCTCGGGCCATGTCCTTTTCAGCCAGAGTCTGGATATCCCCTCGAAGAAATGGGGGCTGAGCATCGGGAATTCCAAGGAGTTCACAGGGCTTCGGTTCAACTTCCGGGACAGCCAGGTTCAGCGTATTACAGGCGTGAACTTCACGATCTGGACACCACGCAAAGATAATAAAGACGCCGTTGTCAGGGGTCTTTCCCTCGGGTTCATTCCCGGCGGCGGGGATCTATACGGTATCCAGTTGGGCCTCCTGGGCGTTGCCGCTGAAAAAAGCATGACCGGTCTGAACATCGGCGGGCTCGGCGCGGGCGCTGGAGATAACCTTTCCGGTATCAACATCGGCGGACTCGGCGTGGGTGCAGGAGAGAATCTCTCAGGAATCAACATCGGCGGGCTCGGGTTAGGATCAGGCAAAAACGTCACCGGATTAAGTATTGGCGGTTTGGGTGTGGGCGCGGGCAGCAATCTGAATGGGATCTGCATCGGAGGCCTGGGCATCGGCGCAGGTAAGGATCTGACCGGCCTCGCTATTGGAGGCCTGGGCGTCGGCACCGGAGGGGACTTCACAGGGATCGCCGTAGGCGGAATCGGAGTAGGAGCCGGCAAGCGGTTCACCGGGATCGGAATCTGCGGGCTCGGTGCCGGAGCCCCCGAAGTGCGTGGACTGATAGTCTCCGGTTTTGGGGCCGGGGGAAAGAATCTCAAAGGCGTTTTCATCGGCGGGGCTACGATCATGGTCGATAAAGAGGGGAGCCTTTCGGGGCTCGCCGCCAGTTCATTCAACTATATCAGAGGAACGCTCAGCGGCCTGTCTATCGGCATCGTCAACTACGCCTGGAGCCTGGACAAAGGTCTCCAGATCGGCCTGATCAACATCATCCGCGACAACCCGAAGGGCCTGAAAGTGCTGCCCATCTTCAACGCCGATTTTAATTAAAGGCGCAGCCGGAGTGCCTCACTTCCTGGAAAGCACGGCCAGGGATTCGAGGTGCGGCGTATGGGGGAAGAAATCGAAACCGAGCAGTTTTTCCGGCCTGTAACCATTCTCGGATAACCAGGACAGATCCCGGGCAAGGGCGGCCGGATTGCAGGAGACATAAAAGATCCAGGGAATATTCAATGCCCGGATCAGCTTCAACCCTTTGCCGCTGATTC
>JAFGNQ010000211.1 GCA_016926925.1 Candidatus Aminicenantota bacterium | reverse complement strand
ATGTCTCAGTAAAAGCGAACTATCGGCACACTCTCACAGTATTTTTTCACAACTTTTCCACAGATTCTGTGAATATCTTTTTCGCTAGATGAATCCCGTTTTTAGCCCCCGGAAAGGCCCCCTCCGCGCAGCAAATCGAAGAGGGTGAAGCCTTTTACTGGGTCAGGGATAAAAGAAAGGATGAAAATGATGACGACAACAAAGGCCAACAACCGCCGCCCTGATGAGATCGGGATTTCTTCATCGAATAAACGGGGATGCTTAAGCCCGATTATCCCGATAAGCAGAGCCCAAACAAACCAACCGATCCAGAATAACAGACCCATCACGATGAAGATCAACAGTATCGGCCGACCGAAAGCCCTGGATTTCTGTCCGAACACAGCATAGACAATATGCCCTCCATCCAGCTGCCCGATGGGAAAGAGATTGAGCGCCGTTACCAGAATCCCGACCCAGCCGGCAAAAGCCACAGGATGGAGGATCATATCGAAGTTCTCAGGCAGACCTTTAAACATCATTCCGCTCAGCACTTTAAAAAGGAGGGGCTCTCCGAAGACGATGCTTCCCTCACTCGGCAGAGGGGAAATCACCTTCGACAGAGACAAACCGTAAACCATGGCGGGCAGTGCCAGGACAAAACCGGCCAAAGGCCCGGCAATACCCACATCGAAAAGCTGGTGCTTTTTCGTGATCGGCGACCGGATCTTTATAAACGCTCCCATAGTCCCGATGAGTGTCGGCGCCGGAATGAAATACGGAAGCGTCGCATCGATACCGTAATATCGACATGTCAGATAATGGCCCATCTCATGTGCCAACAAGATGGAGATCAGAACTACGGCATATATCAAACTCAATGCGATGACTTCCGGATTTTTGAGAACTTCCAGTCCTATGGAGAGTTTCACATCCTGCCCCAGAGTATCAGCGTAGACATAGTTGACACTCCATGTGATACCCACAAAAAAACAGGATGCAACCGTCACGACAAACAGAAGCCCGTTCAGCCAGGGCCTTTTTTTCCCGAAAAAGGTCACGGCTTTAGGTTCTCGGAACGAGGGAAAACCTCCGGCGCTCTGTTCGGCAGGAGGCAGGCTGTTCTCTGCCCCAGAAGGGTCAGGCCTTCGGATGTCATTCATAAGGCACTCTATCTCGGAGCAAAAAAATAGGAGTGATTGACATCACTCCTATTCAAAATCAAAGCAGATTGAAAATGTGCGATTATCCGAGCTTTCTGGATTTGGCCTCCAGTTCCTCTCTCGTTTCTTTATGATTGGGATCGGGAACACAGGCATCCACCGGACACACGGAAGCACACTGCTGTTCGTCGAAATGTCCGACACACTCTGAACACTTGGCAGGATCTATCTCATAAATCTCATCTCCAGCGCTGATGGCCTGATTCGGACATTCGGGCTCACAGGCACCACAATTGATACATTCTTCATTAATCATAAAAGCCATTGAGAACCTCCTAAAAAGTATAAAAATCTATTATATTTCTTTTTATCAATTTTACAACAGAACTTTTAATTTTTTTGCTCGAGTTCCTTGACTTTGGAGGATGCGTCATTCCCGTAGTATGTTTGAGGGTAATCCTCTTGGACTCTCTTGTAGAGTCCCAAAGCCTTCTCGATCTCTCCCTTCCCTTCGTAGGCTTCCGCCAGGTGAAAAATCACGACATCGAGCACATAGTTCTCAGGATTCTCTTCCTTTATCGTCTCATAAATGCCGATGGCCTTATCGTATTCCTTTTGGTTGATGAACGTCTGACCTAGAAGATCCTGAGCTTGATAATAAAAGAGGTCTTTTTTTCCTCGGACTTTTTCGAGTCTGGACTGGGCCTCGGCAAAATTCCCTTTCTCGAGCCAGTACTTGGCCAGCTCGATGTGGGCCAGGCGGGCGAACTTGCCGTTGCCAGCCAGTTTTTCCAGTTCCTGGAGATTCTCAGGCTTTTCGGTCAGTTCCGCACTCAAGCTCCTGATCCGGTAGAGCTGCACATTCTGCCTCTTTAAGTTTTGGGCATTGATCACCTGGATGACGATGAAGATGGCGACGACAGCGGCCACGGCAATTCCGGCCATAAAGATTTCTTTCTTATATTTCCTGGCATACTCAATTATTTGGGTAATAGCTTCCTGGAATTTATCTTCCTTGAGGTGCTTTCTCTCTTTCCTTTTCATCTTACCAATCCTCCAAAATTTTCCGGCGATGATTTCATCGGTTTATCGTCGCTATCAATCGAGACCATCTTGAATTTTTGATTATACCAGATACGGCCGCTTTGGTCATTCGGTATTTTGCACTGCAGACATTTTCGTTTCTTCCTTTAAATTATGACCATCTCGGAAACGGTAAGGCACTCCTTGACGTCCGGGCAAAAAATCACCTCGCAAATCATCTCAAAGGGTGATTGATATTTTTGTTGGAAAGTGCGACCTTGTAGGAGCTTGCTGGGCTGGCTGGGCAAGCCTCACCCACACCATAACCCCTTTTGCTTATTTTCCCCCTTACAGCCAGCACCTCCCTCCTTTTCAAAAAAAAAGAATGCTGGCTGTGAGGATTAAGCCAGGGTTTGGTTGCTCAGGAGGGACTCTACTCAGCCAGCACAGTAGAGCCATCTATTTAGTCGAACAGCAAGCTGCAAAATGGAATATGGAAAGGGAAAACGGCCCAAATAAAAAAGCTGGCTGTCGAGGAATCTCACATAACCTTTGATGCAAGACCCTTTTCTACTGCTGGCGCCTTGCCCAGCCAGCTAAACAAGGCATTATCAATCTAAATGCAGATCAGCCGACTGTAAATCACCCATCCGGGTGATTTTGGGGGTGAATTCTTGAAATAGGAACAGGCAATTTTATGGCTCACCTCAGGGAAAAAATGGCCTGTCCCCTTTTTTATTTGAGGGCTTTGAGATTTTTGTCGATGAGATCGATTTGCGTGCGGAGTTCGCTCAGCCGCTTCCTCTCGGCATCGACCACTTCGGCCGGGGCCCGTTCTACGAACTGCTTGTTGCCGAGGCGTACCTCTGCCTTCTGTGCTTCATTCAAGAGTTTATCGAGCTGCTTGGCCATCCGCTCCCGTTCTTTGGCCGGATCGATCAGACCAGGCAGATAAAGCTCCATATCCGGTAAAATCTGTACAACCGCGCTCGCCGGACGTTCCATATCCGGAGCCACATGCAAAGAGGATATCTTTCCCAAGTGCAAGATCAGACTCTTCAATTCCAGCAACACGGCCGCAATTCTTCCCTCGGCTTTGATGAGCGCTTCGATTTGCTGCTGGGGCGGGATGCTGTAGCGCGAGCGGATATCTCTAAGGGATCGGATCAATTCCTGAATCACGGCGAATTCCTTCTCGATCCCCTTATTTTCCCAATCGGGATGGGACTCAGGCCAGTTCACCGAGATCAAAAGATCGGACGGCGGCAGCGGGTTTGCAATTCCGCGTACCGGACATTGGGCACTCAGCAGCTCCCACAGCGCTTCGGTGATAAACGGAACAAAAGGATGAAAGAGCCGCAGCACCTGATCGATGGCATAGGACAGAACCGTCCGGGCTGCAGGCGCCGAATTCTCGTTTTTGAAGCGGGGCTTGATGAACTCGAGATACCAATCGCAAAGCTCCGACCAGAAAAATTCCCGGGCGGCACCTACAGCAGCCGATGGATTGTAGGCATGAAGCTGCGCCGTCACTTTGACTATCGTTCTCGAGAGTCTGGAGAGAATCCAGTGGTCCTCAGCCTCCAGCTTATCCGGAGTCAAGGGAGTGAAATTGTGCTCTCCCAGGTTGATGAGCGCAAAACGGGTCGCATTCCACAACTTGGTACAGAAAGCCTTGCCGATCTCGAACCGCTCGCTGATGACTTTGGCCATAGGGATATCCGGCATGGTGCCCAGTACATCGAACTCCTTGCCTGTGCTCGGATCGATGTAGGTGAATATGGTACGGCCGTGTTTTGCATGCGCCAAATCCACCAGCTCCCCTGTATACGGAGATACTGCCTGGACCGGCAGCCGGATGTCCTGCGTCCCGGTCTGCATATCGCAGAGCACATAGCGCATGGCATCAGCACCGTATTTTTCGATGATGTCCTCGGGATCGATACCGTTGCCCTTGCTTTTGCTCATTCGCTCGCCTTTTCCGTCCTGGATGTTGGCATGGATGAAGCAATCCGTGAAGGGCACATCACCCAACAGATAAAGACCCACGACCACCATCCTTGCTACCCAAAGCGTGATGATGTCACGACCCGTAATCAGGCAGGAGCCGGGGTAGTAATAACTCAGGCAATCTTGAATGTTTTCCCCGCTGCTAAGCGACCTTTGGCCTTCATCGACCTCGGCTGTTTCAGGGTCCGGCCATCCCAAGGTACTGAAAGGCCAGAGCGAAGAGCTAAACCAGGTGTCGAGCACATCCGGATCGTGTTTCAATCCGATGTTCTCGAGTTCGCCGGCGTATTTATCCTCAGCCGCCTCATTACGGATACAGACGAGGAGATCGTAGTGCTGGCCGCTTTTTAGAGCGGGCATCTTGTCGAGTCCGAAGAGCCCTCCCTCGGAATCGACTATCCAGATCCACAGCTCCTCTTTATCCGCCTTGGGCAGGCGCTTCAAAGTTTTTTCGAGAGCCTCCTTCTCGAAGCCGCGATGCCAGATGGGTATGCGGTGCCCCCACCAGAGCTGACGGCTGATGCACCAATCTCTCTTCTCACCCAGCCAATTGCGGTAGGTTCCTCCATAGCGGATATGGTCGGGATGAAAGTCCAGGCGCAGCCCTGAAGGAGATTGCCACTCCCTGTCAGTGGCATCGATGGCAGCCTGCGCGAGTCCAGAAGCCCGGAATTCTTTAGCCGTACCCCGCCCGCAGAGAATGCCGCCTTCCACATCGCCCATGTTGATGAACCACTGTTTAGAAAGGTAGGGTTCAATGGGAGTCTTCGAGCGGTCGGAATGCCCTATCTCGATCTCTCTGTCCTCGATGGTCTCCATCAGCCCCTGCGACTCAAGATCGGCTACGACTTTCCCACGGGCTTCAAGGCGGTCCAACCCGGCGTACTGTCCGGTATTGTCGTTGAGTGATCCGTCAGGATTCAGGATGTTGATGATATCGATCTCATCCTTATGGCGTGTCCAGACATCGTAGTCATTGGGATCGTGAGCCGGCGTGATTTTGACGCAGCCCGTGCCGAGTTCCGGTTTAGCCCATTCATCCAAGATGAGGGGTATCTCCCTTTCCAGCAGCGGGAGCAGCACTTTCCTGCCCTGCTCCGCCATTTTCTTCAGCTTCAGGAGCAGCGGAAGCAGACTCTTTTTCCGTTCTTCGACTTCGCGGAGCGCATCGTCCAACGGCGCTCTTTCCTTTCTCGGCACATTCTTGATCCGCTCGGGAAGAAGTTCGCTCAACTTCTCGAGCGCACCGGTTGGGTCCGGATGGACGGCCACGGCCGTATCTCCAAGCATCGTCTCCGGCCTGGTCGTAGCCACTGTCACATACTCCGGCTCCCCGGGTTCAGGATCGACGACGGGATAGCGCACGTGCCAGAAATGTCCCTGTATCTTCTCATAGACGATCTCGTCGTCTGAAACAGCAGTCTGGAGCTGAGCGTCCCAATTGACCAGACGGTAGCCCCGGTAGATGAGTCCATCACGGAAAAGGCGGAAAACGGCCTCGCGGACGGCTCTGGCACAAACGGCGTCCATGGTGAAACGCACCCTCTTCCAATCGCACGAACTCCCGATGCTTTGAAGCTGTTGGATGATGCGCTGCTGGTATTCATCCTTCCAGGCCCAGATTTTCTCCACCAGTGCTTCACGACCGATGTCATGACGGGTTTTTCCTTCCAGCTCGAAAAGCCGTTTCTCGACCACGGCTTGAGTAGCGATTCCTGCATGATCCGTTCCCGGCATCCAGAGCGTGTTGTCCCCCAACATCCTGTGCCACCGGATCAGCATGTCCTGCATCAGGTTGTCCATGGCGTGTCACATGTGAAGGGCGCCGGTTACATTCGGCAAGGGCATCATGATGACGTAAGTGTCGGTCCTCTCATCCGGTACTGCAGCAAACGCATCTTTGTTCAGCCATTTCCGGTAGACCTGCTTCTCGTGATTCGCAAAATCGAAGTGTTTTGGAATGTCTTTAGCCATTTGATCCGCTCATTTCCTGCAAAATCATACATGCACCGACAGCTCTCATATAAAGCGTAAAATACTGTGAAGTCAGCACTTATGATCGCTTCGCCGGTTCAGACATCATACAATACCCGCCTGACCAAGTCAATCGGGCCGAACGGTTTCTTTTTCAATTTCGATCCGAATTTGGATATAATGGACGGACAGAGGGAATTTTATGTGTCGAAGGGGAAAAACATGAACAACGACGGCAGCGAGCCGAACAGGCTCCCGGCTGAAACAAAAGAGTTGCGGAGGCGAATATCCCGGCAAAAAAGCGCATCGGAAAAGTTGAAAAGAGATAACACAGCGCTCCGCAACGAATTGAAGAAACGCCAGATTTTCTTGAAGGCGACTCCGGAGAGAGTCATCAATGTAGATTTGAACGGAAAAATCCTCTACATCAACCACACCATAAGTGAAAAAATTCGAGATGTTATCGGCGCGAGTTTATATAAGTTTTTCCCAGCCGGTGAAAGAAAAATATTCAAAGATCTCTTGAATGCGGTGACTCGGTCAGGAAAAAGAAAAAAATACGAGACGACACACAACAATAAGGACGGAAAAACCTATATATTCGAAAACCACTTCATTCCCCAAAAGAAAAACGGCAAGGTCAAGGACATCATCGTCACCGCCCGCGATGTGACCGAACGCAGAAAAGCAGAGCTTGCGCTTCAAAATGCACACGACGCACTGGAGCAGAAAGTGGCGGAAAGAACCGCCGCCCTGCTGGAAACCAATAAGCAGATGAAGATTGAAATCGAAGAGCGCCGGAGAGTTCAAAAAGTCCTCAAAGAAAGCGAGGAGATGCTGCGCAGCATTCTGGATTCATCCCCGGATGCCGTAACGGTCACCGATATGGTAGCGAAAATCATCGATTGCAATCAAACTCATGTGGAAATGATGGGTTACACAACAAAGGAAGAACTCATTGGAAAGAGCGCTTTTGATCTCATAAGCAAAAAGCAGCACAAGGAAGCCGAAGCAAACCTGAGACGTACTCTTAAAAACGGTATTGTAAAAAATATTGACTATACGCTTGTGAAAAAAGACGGAACTCTCTTTCCGGGAGAAATGTCAGCCTCGATAGTTCATGACGCTTCAGGGAAATTGGCCGGTTTCGTAGCCATAACCAAAGACATCACCGTTCGCAAAAAGGCCGAGGAGGCGTTGGTCAAATCGGAAGCAGAGCTGCGCGCGCAGAAACGAGCTCTCGAAGAGAAAAACATTGCGCTCAGAGAGATCATCGCTCAAATTGAGATCGAAAAGAGAAAAATGCAAGAAGATATCATCAGGAACACAGCCCTTATTTTGTCCCCTATCCTGGAAAGGATCAGAGCAAACGACTCCGATTCCCAACTGATCGATCTCCTGGAGTACCACCTGAAAAATTTAGCCTCATCTTTCGGCAGAAGGATTACGGACATAACCGTTAACCTCTCTCCAAGAGAAATTGAAATAAGCAATATGATCAAAGCCGGAATGACCAGCAAGGACATCTCTAAACTTCTGAGCATCTCCTCCCAAACCGTTGAAAAGCACAGGAAAAATATCAGACACAAGCTGGGTATTGTGAGAAGGCGCGTCAATCTTACCGCATATCTGCGGAAGTTGTAAATACGGCCAGATCAGGAGAAAAGGGTAATAATTGTACCCAATAAATACCCGTTATTTTCCTGTTGTAGTTTCACCACTTGCTTCATATATTATAGATGAGGGTTTTTTCTCTTTTTTTGTTTATGGCTGCAACGGCTTAAGGTGCCGGCTGTAGTCAGCAAAAGGGGGGTTGGTGGGAACCATAAAGGTAGGTGCTCTCTCCAGCCGGCCCAAGAGAGCCACTTCCATTCTATAAATATAACAGCCTTTGTCAAGGATATTTTTTATATTTGGGAAAAGAATAGTTGGCAGCGTAAATTCCTGATGTTCGCTGCAGTCAGATCATGCAACTTCGAAATCAAACGTGTACTTATCAATGAGCCCTACTCCGGGCTTGCCGATGTATCCATGATAGGAATAAAGGCCGGATGGGGACTTTGTAGGCATAGTGTGAGAAAGCAACTTGTATTTTAATTCATAAGGATTTAATGTAATTTGCACCAACCCATACAAATAATCAGAAAAGGGGTAGCTGCTGCCATTCGGCAGCGTCACTTTTGTTGCAAAACGTATGGTTTGTTGCTCTCCAGTGTTGTTGACAAAGACGGCCTTTACGATCAATTCCCCGCCCTTCAATACAGCCAGCGACCTGGGTATCAAAGCAAGATCAACTGGCTTAGGTTCCGTTGAGATAACCTCGATATTCTCATCACCCGTATGGCTGAGCTGGCCACCGATACCGCCATTGGTGTTGATGAAGTCGCGAGCGCCAGCTAAGTGGTTGATTAATCCGGCATAGGTATCGGGATTATGTTCGGACATATTACTCCCGCCAAGAGGATAAAGGACATGCTTACTCGCATGATAGTCAAGGGCAACGGGGTCTATGCCCGCAAGCAGAATATTGGACCTGTGAGTCGTATTCGGAGGATAGCCACTGAGGCTTTGATGACTTACCCAGATGCAGTCCAGAATGTTTAGGTCGGGAGAACGGACGAGACTCCACATTTTGCCGCACTGCGTTCCAGATTCGCTGTAATGACGGATTCCTGAAGAACCGTCAGCCATGGAAAGAATCCCGTAGCTGTGCTTGAGGGTGCCTGTGATTCCGGTCCCTCCATGATGTTTCAAGACAGGAACGTTGATGAGTTTTAAATTGCTATCGTATCCCGAAACGGTCCAAATCCCTTCACGCAACTCTATCCGATTTCCTTTTGCGGAACTAAAGCACGGGTAAGAGACATCTGAGACCTTTCGATAGCCGTCTGTGGTGTGGTCCGAGCTCGATATGAAGTTGGCCCGAACAGGATCAAGAAGATATGAAGATACGGGATCGTTTTTAAACACCTTGTCGACGAGGTAATCGACGGTCAATAAATTCTCTTCTTCCGCATTGATCCAAATGCCGTTGTCAATTTCTGGCCAGGACGCGTAGTTCCCCCATCCATTGGGATCCCCATCGAAACTTCCTTGACCTTGGCCGTTTTCGAAGATGATAATCTCACCTTGAAAGCCGTCGGGATGCTTGAGGATGCGATGAATCAATCCTCTCAGGACGTCCGTATTGGTTGTGCCCCGGCATTTCCACTGGCAGTTGACCTTGATGAGAACGACATCGTCTGCATCAATTATTCCGGCAGGCCCTCCCCAAGGGTGCTGCCCTAAGGTCCGGTAAAACTTAATGTCGTGCTCCGCTTGCAGGTCTAACAGCGTATCCAACCCGTGATGGCGCAGTTGGCCGTCATGGACAGGACATTCATCGACTCGGAATATTCGGGACTTATT
>JAFGNQ010000210.1 GCA_016926925.1 Candidatus Aminicenantota bacterium | reverse complement strand
TCGCCCTCAACTCTAAGGCCGGAGATATCGACGAACGATGTCCCTGCGGCCAATTCCAGGCCTTCGACCGTGACCGTTTCACCGGCCGCAGCCGAAAATGTGATGGAGGCGTCCGCTGTACCGGAATTTGCGAAAACGACCTCCTCTTCATAGCTGCCTTCGTGGATGGTGACCGTGGCCCCCGGCACAACCGAATTTGCGGCATGCTGGATCGTTCGCCAGGGGCTTACCGAGCTGCCCGGATTCGAATCGTTTCCCGTGAGGGCCACATGGTATTCGGCCGCCTTTCCCCATTGCAGATCCTGCAAGGAGGCAGAGGCAAAAGAGAAGAGAGGCGCCAGAAGGATCGCAAATAAGAGCGCACAAAAGAGCGGAAAAATAAAAACGACGTTTTTCATCAGCTGTATCATTATTTTACAAAAGGCGAATCCATTTCAATAGCCTTTAGGGATGAATCAGGCGGTGAATTTTCGCAATTCTCAATTGTTTCAATGGTCAATTGGGGTCGGACCATAGCTATTCTTTTAAAATCAGCGAGTTAACGTCATTTCCACCTATCAAATATTACCTTAGCGCCTATTTTTAGGGCCTAAAAGGGCTTCTATACAACATATCTCATTGTTCAACAACTTAGACACCATTTTTACGGCCAAAAATCCGGCTTAAGCCTATAGATCCCCTGTATTTTAGATATTATCTTGTTGAAAATATATAAGATACCAAGGTCCGACCCCACCCTGCACCGACCCCACCCTGCAATTGACCTTTCCGGTTGGATTGTGATACGTTCTCTTCAGAAAGTCCTCTGTCGGAAATTCCGGAAGAGAAACTATTCCCCGATAAAAAAGGAGGAGATATGAAATCAAGGATCTTCGTCTTAGCTATCATAATGTCCGCAGTCTTTATTCTGTCTTCCGCGGCAGTCACACCATCCGAACAAAGCGGCGATTCCTATGACATTCTCATAAAGAACGGCAAGGTCTTTGACGGCTCCCTAGACAAGGCCTTCAAGGCCGACGTCGCCATCAAATCAGGGACCATCGTCAAGGTGGCAAGGGCTATCACGGGAAAGGCCATAAGAGTCATAGACGCTCGAGGCCTTTGCGTCACACCGGGCTTTATCGACCTCCACACCCATGTGGATGAGGGAATGTATTTTCCGGAAAACAGAGCCTGTCTCAACTATCTGAAACAGGGAACGACCACGGTCATTGTCGGGCAGTGCGGAGGCAGTGCCTGGCCCATATTCGAAAAGGCCGCCGACCAGATGAAGCGCTGGGACGAAGAGGGCATCGGACCCAATGCCGCTCTTCTGGTAGGTCACGGCACGGTCCGCAATCTGGTAATGGGCATGGAAAACAGAGAGCCCACCCCCGAAGAACTGGACAAAATGAAGGCCCTGGTCAAAGAAGCCATGGAACAAGGAGCTTCCGGTATGTCAACGGGACTGATCTACCTCCCCGGCCGGTATGCAAAAACCGATGAAGTCATCGCCCTGGCTAAGGTAGTCGCTTCCTATGGAGGGATCTACCACACCCATATCCGCAATGAGGAAGATAAGCTGTTGGAGGCGGTAAAGGAGGCTATCCGGATCTGCGAAGAAGCCGGCCTTCCTACCCATATATCCCACTTCAAGGTCATGGGAAAGAAGAACTGGGGTTTAGTGAAAGAGGCCTGCGCCCTGATCGAAGAAGCCAGGGCCAGGGGCCTTCAAATCACGGCCGATCAGTATCCCTACCAGTTCTGCAGCGGCTATCCCTACGTCAGCCTCATTCCCGGCTCAGTCTGGAGAGGGAGCAGCGATCCGGAGGGAATAAAGCCGGAGGACATCGAATTCATCTTCGATCATCTGAAGGACACCGAGCTGATAGAGCTTTACAAGAAGGCCACTCCCTACATTCCTCTCAGTCAACATCACCAGGAATTCCTGGAAGGCCTTCCCCGAAAGAGATTGGTGAGATTTGTCGGCAATCAGTTGATGAGTCAAGGCGACTTCCACGGGCCCGAGAATGCAAGGGAAAGGACACTTTTTCTCCAGAGGATGAAAGATCCCCAAGAAGCCGAAAACCTGCGCCGGGAGATCGCAAAATATATCGATGACATGGTCGGCCCCGAAAACTTCATCATAGGAATCTGTGTGGAAAAAGAACTGGAGGGAAAATCCCTGAAGCAGGCTGCTGCCATCAAGGGAAAGCCCATAGCAGATACGGCGATAGAGCTCGAGCTGATGGGAGCTAAATGCATCCCCCTCCTGATGTGCGAGGAAGATATCGAGTACATCATGGACAAGGACTATGTGGGAACGGGAAGTGACGGCACAGCCCCTTTCTACGGGATCGGACTGGTTCACATCCGTTCCTACTGCACCTTTCTGCACAAGATCAAAAAGTATGCGCTGGAGAGAAAATCGGTCTCGCTATCGCATGTGATCCGCTCCCAGACCTCCCTCCCCGCCCGGATCATGGGCTGGAAGGACAGGGGCTGGATAAAGGAGGGATACAAGGCCGACGTGGTGGTGCTCGACCTCAATAACATCAAGATCAAGACCTCCATCTCCAATCCCCACAGGTTGAGTGAAGGCGTCGAGTATCTGCTCGTCAATGGAAAACTGGTCCTGGATAAGGGAGAGTTCGCCGGAAAACTTCCCGGTCAGGTGCTGAAGCTCGAAAAATAAGGAGAATGAACTCATACGTAAACTCATTCTCACGCTCCCGCTTTTCGCGATATCTTGTGCGGCGGCCGCGGCCAAGGTGAAAGTGGTCAAAACCTTTTCCGGCACCAGCTATTAGGACTACTCGAGGGTGGTCGTCGACCCGGCCGATCCGACCTTAAAATTGGAGAAATTCCTCTACGAGAGGAAATTTTTATTGATAATCAGAGATCCTGGCCCTTTTTCGTAAGTCGGCCAGGGTTGCCCTAATCGCCGCCTCAGATCTTCCTGCAATCGGAAAAGTTTCAAAACGATCGGCATGCGCTCCGATCGTTCCTCCAATCATTCCTCCAAAAAGTCCACCAGCGGCTCCACCTATGGCGGCACCTCTCAATTGTCCCTCATCAGTATTTCCCCCGAAAAAATATTTTGACGAGACATACATGCCTATAAGCGATCCTACACCGGCACCCGCTAAAAAACCCAGACCAGCATCTATAAGAGTTTTTGGTCCCTTTGTAACTTTAATATTCCTTATGTCAGCGACGCCAATTGTGGCATCAGCTCCTGTTACGGAATCCATCAACAGCAAGGAATCCATTTTGACAGCGATAAGTTCTCCCTTTACTTCCCGGCCATCGTTTTTCTCGACAATGACCTCTGCACCTTTTTTCTCCGCAAACAAGATTCCGGATAGTAAAAACAAAGTGAAAACAAAGACTGAAGCTGTAATTTTTTTCATTTTATACCCCCCTCGTCTCTATCTGAAAACAAGTTAATCCGAGCCGGGGAGAAAGTTGTCAAGAATTTGTTAAAAGTTTGTTAAGAATGTTTCACACGTTCAGACTCCTGCCCCGTGATCATGGCTTCATTGATTTTGTCTTTTGGGATATGATACGCTTGCTTCAAGATTCCGGTGTGCGGAACTTAATAAAAATAGCAAGGGGAGACGTATGAAAATGAAAATGTTGATTTTGATGTTGCTTTTGATGTGTGCTCTTTTCGGCTATTCCAAAGAAAAAACCGTCCGGGTTGCCGCCGTTCAATTGAACTGCAAGGTGGGTGAATTGGATGCAAACCTGACCAAAGCCGAAAAACTCATACGTCAAGCCTTTGAACAAAAGGCAGAACTGGTCGTTTTACCGGAATTTTTCACGACTCCTGCTGTCGGGTTTCCCTACACCGACAAAATTCTGGAAGCCATATGTCCGCTCAACGGAAAACCCATGCAATTGCTGAAAAAACTATCTCAGGAATACAATGGAATCGTCGGCGGATCATTCGTGGCGTTCCACGGCAAGGACACCTACAACAGCTTTGTTTTGGCCTTCCCGGACGGCGAGGTGTTTGTCCACAACAAAGATTATCCGACCACCTCGGAGAATTGTTATTACACGGGCGGAACAGATGACGGGGTATTCGAAACTCCGATTGGTAATATAGGTGCGGCTCTGTGTTGGGAATACATTCGTACAGGCACAGCCAAAAGATTGTTGGACCGGGTGGATATCGTCATAGGAGGCTCCTGCTGGCCGGTTCCCACCGATCCGGTCACGGATCCGGACAATGACAGTCTTGCCCTGTTAAAACCGGTGCCCGCTCAATTCGCCCGTTTGCTGGGAGTCCCCGTCGTTCACACCAATCATGTCGGTAAGGTGGAATATCCATCCCACGAAGATCCGTCCAAAAACAACACACGATATTTTTTAGGCGTGACTCAAATCGTCGACGGTCACGGAAAAATCATCAAAAAGTTGGACTACAAAGATGGAGAGGGAATTATTATGGCCGATGTCGTTCTCGGAAAAGTCGATGGGCCAACCGAACCGATTCCGGACAGGTTCTGGATACCCGAATTGAGCGAAGAAGCCCAGAAACGCTGGAAGGATGCATTGACCGGACCATACAGAAAATACTACGAAGAAACAACCTTGCCTTATTGTTTGAAAAAGTGGCCAAAAGAAAATCCTTGAAGACAGAAAAATATCGCCATGACCTACTACGATTCCGGACACATGATGTATGTCCGTAAAACCGCCCGACAGGGCAATCTACCGCTTCATCAAGGCTCTTGACCTGGATTAAAAATCCCTCCTGGCACTACTATTTCGTATTATATTTGGCTGCTCACGGCTTGAAAAGCCTTTCCTCCTGAAATAAAAAGAGCTTCTCCTTTTTGGCACAAAATATAATTTATGTTACAATTGTAACATAATAGTTACAAGGAGACTTCTTTATGAAATTTCACATATCCCTCACCAATCTTATAAATTCCGATGTAAAGCTTAAAATTACGAAATTCCTGATAAATCACACCGCTTCCATGAGCGAGCGAGAAATCGCAGCTGTCCTCAACGTCTCTCATATGAGTGTAAACCGCATGATGAAAGAATTGGAAGACTTCAATTTCGTTACAAAAAAGGTTATAGGCAGAACTCATGTCTGGCAAGTCAATCATTTAAGCTACACCTTTGAATTTTTATCGGCGCTTGTAGAAACGATCGACACAACTCCAGAACCCATCGAGGATCTAAAAAAGACAATCTTAAAATCCCTCCCTAAAGAAATAACTACAAAAGTCATATTATTCGGATCCGTGTCTAAAGCTGCTGAAGAACACAACAGCGATATCGATATTTTCATTCTGGTAAAGAACCAAAGACAAAAAAAGGCAATCGCACCTTCTATCGAAGAGCTTTCTCTCAAATGCCTGGAAAGATTCGGTAATGTTTTATCGCCGTATATTCTCACTGAAAATGAATTAAGGCAAAAGAAGCATCTTGCATTAGTGTCGGTAATCAATTCAGGAACTCAGATATTTCCCGCCTGATGATGACTCTTAAACTGAAAACGAGAAAAGCAAATAAATCACTTTATTCCAATTTTGAAGTCAATTGATATCTCGGGTATTATTATAACTTTTTCTGCGCTGACTCGATCAGGATCGCTTTTGCGTCGATTCACACGTCCTCACGTCCTTGGAAATTGCCCATTGATAATGAATGAAGTAGAATAGAGATCAAAACAATATTGAGGAGGGAAGACATTGAAGAAGACAGCATTAGTCGGGGTTTTTATATTTTTTTTGCTGGCTGCTTTCATTCTTCGGACAGAGGCGTACTCCATCCAGGAAGGCACAAAGCCTACCTCCCCTGCCCAGGCCG
>JAFGNQ010000209.1 GCA_016926925.1 Candidatus Aminicenantota bacterium | reverse complement strand
CTTCCTCCCTGAGCTGCTGGGCCATGGACTTGCCGTTCGTGGCGGCCGACATGAACACATAGAGATTTTTCTCCTGGAGCTCTCTGGCCAGCTGAACGGCGATTTCGTTGGTGGGACAGTAGCCCACGCATGCGGCAAAGCCCGGTGCTGTCCCGTCGACGAATTCAATACCCCTTTCCCTCATGATGATGTCGTTGGCGGCTCCCAGCCACAGGTGTTCCTCATCGGGATTCGGTTCCATAAAATAGGGGATAGGGCTGTGGGTGTATTTAATAGCTTCGATGATCTCGTCAGCAAAGAGAGCCGCCATGCCCGCATCCAGCGTGTGACCCAGGAATGGAACCCATAGATTTTCCTCAGGAATGGGAGGAAGGAGTTTCTTCGCTTCTTCCAGGAGTTCCCTGAGTCCGGCCAGGTTTTCGATATTCATTCCCAATATGCCGTGAGATATAGGAAGATAGTATCCCGTATTCGGGAATTCCACTTTCATGTCAGGGCCTTTCAAATCCAAGGCCTCAGTGAGTTCTTTTTCGGCTCGGGCCACCAATTTGTGTGCCCCTCGAATAGCCCTTGTTGCGATTATCTTCGACATTCCATTACCCTTTCAATGTTGTGAACCGTAATCCGGCATAGGTGTTTCCGTGTTTTTGATACGAGAACACGCTTCAAATCTTCAGCTCCCTCCTCATCTCCATATCGAAAAGAACACGCTCTTTCTCTCGATCGATACCCAGGTTTTTCCTTTTGGAATTGATGTGGTCTATCATCATAGCGGCCATTTTTCCCGGATCCGGTTCTACACCCCACATTCCTCCGTAAATTTTTTCGAATTCTTTAAAGATGTGCTCTGAAAATATTTCGCTTCCCGTGATGGGAAGGCCGATGCCGAATACTGTGAAAACGCCCGAGGCAACGAAATAGTGTCCGATGGATATGGCCTTTTCGCTCATCCATTCGGGTGCCGCTCCAGCTACGGGAAGGTCGCTGATGTCTTCACCCAATCCTCCTACTTTCACCATTTCCGAGAGAGCGATCAGGATACGGCTGTTATCGACACAGGAGCCCGAATGAAGGACCGGAGGCATACCGACCGCAGCACAAACTTCGGCCAGGCCTTTACCTGCATATTTAATGGCGGACTCAGCTGTGAGAAGTCCGGCTTTGGCACAGGCGATGGCCGAGCATCCGGTCTGGACGACAAGGATGTCGTTGGCGATGAGTTCTTCAACCAGACTGACGTGGCCCTGGTCGTGCACGACTTTTGGATTGCAGCAGCCGACCACACCGGCGACACCTCTAATCCGGCCATTGATGACATTGTCGTTGAGGGGAGTGTAAGAGCTCCTGAATGACCCTCCCAGCATGTAATTGATGGCCTCGTGACTGAATCCGGCGATGAGGTCCATTTTTTCCGTGGGAATATCCACTTTGCCTCGGTTAGGAAAATTGAAGATTGCTTCCTTGACAATTTTTTTTGCCGTTTCCAAGGCATGTCTCTCGTCCAGTTCGTAGTATTTGACCCCGTCGATCTTTCCTTTGGGCGAGGTCGTGATGAGCTCGGTGTGGAAGTACTTGCTGACATCGTGAAGAGAGGGCATGATGCATTGGACGTCGACGATCATGGATTCGACAGCGCCTGTGGTTATGGCCAGCTCCTGCTGAAGGATGTTTCCCGCGATCGGCAATCCGTGGCGAAGAAGAATTTCATTGGCCGTACAGCAGATTCCTGCCAGATTGATCCCTTGGGCACCTTTGGATTTGGCCAGATCGAGCAGGTCCTTGTCCTTGGCCGCTTCGACAAGCATCTCTGAGAGCACGGGTTCATGCCCGTGAACAATGATGTTCACTTCCTTTTCGGAGAGCACGCCAAGGTTTACCTGTCCGCGGAGCGGTGAAGGTGTGCCGAAGAGAATGTCCTGAAGCTCGGTGGCGATCATCGAGCCTCCCCAGCCATCGGCCAAGGCTGTACGGGATGCGTGGTGCATGATGTTGCGGTGGTCATGGTCCACTCCCATATGGGTACGGTGCATCATCTCCACGATTTCACGGTCGACACCTCTGGGAACAACCCCCAGTTGGTGCCAGAGGGCTTGTCGGGTTTTCGGTGCGAGCTTGATGAAGTCGATCTCACCTTCTTGCCTTCCGAAGTTATCCAAAGCCTTCCGAGCCACATCTTTGGCCACTTCTTCGGTCTTTCTATTTTTATGCTCCACTCCAAGAGTCTGGGCCACTTTTCGTAATTTATTCACGTCTTTGATTCTGTAGCCTGAATCCGGCGATTCCGAGGCCAACAAGAGAGTTTTGGCCACATCGCGGCCGTGATCCGAGTGGGCGGCAGCTCCTGCTGCTACCATCCGACCGAAATTTCTGGCAACGATTACTTCGGCCGTCGCACCGCAGACACCGGTCCTCGGCTCTTTACCTTTGGGGTTGATGCGGCATGGTCCCATGTAACAATTCCGGCAGCAGAGTCCCTGTTCTCCGAAGCCGCAGCGGGCTTTTTGCTGTGCCGAACGGTCCCAGATGGTTTCAAGGCCCATCTCAGCCGCATGATCGAGCATGCGGTTGACTGAGTTATCGATACTTTTTTTATCCATAGTTTTTTCTTTCAAACAGAAAGCAGTCTTCAGCTCCTCAGAAGCTTGCTCACCTCAAAGAGCTGCTCGAAGATGTTATCGGCTAGGTCCACTGTCAAAGAGCCCGTACCGCAGCTTGGCGTGACCAAGCATTTTTCCCAAATCAGGCCTTTGTCGATGCCTTTGCCTGCCAGGTTGTCCACATCGGTTTTCAGTTTCTTGACCAAAGATTCTGGAGTTTCCGTTTTGATTTTATCCGACGTGGGAACGATTCCCCATGCCAGGATGCCACCTTTTTCCAGGTATTCTCTAACCTTGTCGGCGTAATAAGTAATAGTCTCTGCATATTCATAGGCATCAAAGCTTATGATGTCCACGCCTGCATCGATGAGGATGGTCCATTCGGTGTTGCCGCAGCAGTGAGTCCCGGCAAAAGCATCTTTTTTATGGATCGCTTGGACGACCTCATTCAGGTACTGCACCACGTCCTGTCTGTGAAGGCTGACATAGGTCGAAGAACCGAAACCGGATAAAATCGGCTCATCTATGAAGCAGATCTGTTTGCTTCCGAGAAACTTGAATTTATCCAGCATCCAGAGCGCCTTCATCTCTGTGCCTTTGACTATGATATCCCGAAACATTTCGTTGTAATAAATAGCACGTTTGTTTTCATCGACGCGTCCGAGTCCAACGGTTATAGGTCCGGTTACATGGCTCTTGAAAAGCTTGATATCCTGCACCTCTTTTTGCTTCAACTTCTTTTCCATTTCGTAGATGCCCCGGCTGTATTCCGGGCTGATTTTGAAATATTCGAGATTTTCAGCCATGTAATTTTCGTAGAACTTTTCAAAATCTGATGTGAGATCTTCATCCGTCTTGAAATACATGCGCTTTTTTTCTTCGTCGAAAACGACGCCTGGGAATCCCTCGCTGTATTGGATTTCCATTTCTTCATGGAAATCCGTGTTGGGCAGCTGTGGCCAGATGGGAATATCGGGGATCGTGTTCAATATGATGTCGCAGGCGACCGAAGGATTGTCATGCGGCATGCTTCCGATAGCAGTTGCTAAGCATTCGGGATTGAATTCCATAATTCACCTCCATTAGGACGTTACTATTCTAGAATAGACAATTCATTCCGGAGTATTATAGTAAAGATTCATGGAAAATTGTACAATTCTGCTGTTTTTTTATTGAATATGAGGAATCGGGGAGAAGGCTCCGCATTGATTTTGAACGTCGCTGCTTAGGAGGACCCATGCAACAATTGTTGGTAAATTCTGTCGAACTCTCCTCTCACGTTTGGGTCAATGACATCGATAGGAGGCTTGCCATGCAGGTCCGAGTCCTGAATTGCGTCAGAGTAAGGAATCATCCCCAGAACCGGAAGCGGTTCGCACTGCTTTCTAATCCATTCTCTCTGTCTGTCACTGCGGATTTTGTTCCCGACAATACTGAAATCATGGAGACCGATGTCGTCACCGAGTTTCACGATGGTCCTGGCTGTGGTAATGCTCCGCGATCCGGGCTCGACCACAATCAGCATCTTGTCGATGGCACCGGATGTCGCCCTTCCGAGGTGTTCGATGCCGGCTTCCATGTCGACAATGACGACTTCATTGCGATGGAGAATGATCTCTGACAAAAGGTTTTTGAGGAGGACGTTTTCCGGACAGGCACAACCGTCTCCACCCCTACGCACGGCGCCCATTACCAGCAGTTTGATACTATGGAAATTCAGGCTGTAGTCGTCGGGGATATCCGTCACCGTCGGGTTGATTTTGAAAAGCTGTCCAAATTGCCTGGGATTGGCCCCTGTCCTTTCCTTGATCAATTGACGCTGCTCGGAGATGGGTTTGATGGCTCCGGCCAGCTTGTCCGGAATACCTAAAGCTGAGGCGAGGTTGGCATCCGGGTCTGCATCGACTGCCAGCACCCTGTATCCATCTTGGCTGAAGAGTTGAGCCAAGATGCCGGCTAAAGTTGTCTTACCGGTGCCTCCCTTTCCTGTAATGGCGATTTTCATGATGGCCCACTCCTGTCCCCGAATTCGAGGGCATCGATAAAAAAATCTTGAAACTGAGGGTCTGTCGCCAGAGAGATGTACTGAATCTTTTTGATGAGACTCCGTGCTTTTTTCCTGGCTTCTTGCGAAAGGAGCAGGGCTCTGGCCCCTGCCAACGATGAATTGCCGATGAAGATGATTTTTTCGGTGTCGATAGCCGGTAACAATCCAAGTTTCATACTGTTTTCGATATTCAAGTAGTTTCCGAAAGCGCCTGCAATGAAAACACCGTCGAGTTCGTGCTTCTGCAAATGGAACTTTTTCAGGATCATGCGCACGCCTGATTTTATGGCGGCAATGGCGAGCTGGACCTCACGGACGTCCTTTTGGGTGATGGAAATGCTGTCGATAACCTGGATTGTTCTGGCTTTGTCGGGGATCGCTCCTGAAGATGTGATGAGTCCGTCATCGAGATAATGGGCGATGAGATCGATGAGCCCGGTGCCGCAGATGCCTCTTGCCGGTAGGCTGCCTATGGTGTGAAGGGTGAGTTTTTTCGTTTTTTCGGCTTTGTAGATCGCTCCCGGCAGAGCCAGCATGCCGGAGCTGATATTCATTCCCTCGAATGCGGGCCCGGCTGCTGTGGATGTGGCGATAAACGTCTTTTCCGTTTTGAGGACGATCTCGCCGTTGGTCCCGAGGTCAATAAAGAGATAGTTGCCTTTACGGTTCGATAAATCCGTAGCCATGAGACCGGCTGTGATGTCTCCGCCGACAAAACTCTTGATGTTCGGGACAATGAAGGCTTTGGCCTTAGGATTTATTGAAAATCCAAGCGCTGCCGCTGATAATTCGGTGAGCGTATGGAATACGGCGTGAAACGGAGAAACGGCCAGACTATTTACGGGCATGCCCAGGAGGAGGTGGTTCATAACCGTGTTCCCGGCAAAGACAATTTCGTAGACAAAGTCGGGTTTGATACTGTTCCTTTCCAGAATCTTGTCGATCATCTGCGCTAGGATCTGTGTAATGGCCTCTCTCAACTCATCCAAATTTTTGGGATTCTCATAGGCAAAGGAAATTCTGGAGACAACGTCCGAACCGAATTTTATCTGTGTGTTGTTGGCTGTTTCGGCATCGAGGCTGTTCCCTGTGTTCAAATCAATGAGCTCCACGACGAGCGTTGTGGTTCCTATGTCGGCGGCAATCCCGAAGCTGTATCCGGTTGTATCGCCGGGTTCCACGGATAGTATTTCGCCCTCGTCGAAAAGGACCGTAGTGATGTGGTAGCGGCTTTTCTCCAAAATTTCCGGCAGCTCTCGCAGCAACTCAAGACTGATATTCAGCTTTCTCTTTCGGAAATATTTCTCGAACAGCTCCAAGGATGAGTGCGGATCTCCGAGCTCGGATTTTTTCAGTTGCAGATAGTATTTTTTAATTGGTGGATTGATGAAGATCGGGAGCTGTATGCCTGTTTTCAGTATGAATGTCTGCTGGAGGAGGGAAGTCTCAGGAATGTTAATGGTTAAATCTCCCGAAACCCTGTAGTTGCAGGCAAGGCGGAAATGGTCCGCCAGTTGTTTTTGCCTGCGGAGATTCTCTTCCCGGTCATTTTCCGGGGGAAGTGCTCCGTTTACGATTGCGACAAAACATTTGCCGCACATGCCCTTTTTGTTGCAGTAAAGACTGAGATCGATACCCGCTTCGATGATTTTATCGGCAAGCAGATCACCTGGTTGGGATTTTATCGTCTTATTGTGGGAAAGAATCTTTATTTTGTAAGCCATTTTAACGGAGTACTTTAACACAGATAACCGTGCTGGGCAACTCTGCCTTCCTCTACTATCCTGGAGTATTTCATTTTGGTACAGAAGATATGTCATATAAATTGTGCGGCATGTATAAAAAGTTCAAAATCGTATTACTGACATGTTTTTCTTAATGCTTCATTCACTGCAGCTTCTGCCAGTATGTTCAGGCTGTCGAAAACGGTAACCGTGGTGTCGCTCTGTTTGATAGCCGAATGCAGTTCCGTACAACCGAGTATGATGCCTTTGGTTGATTTCGACATCTCGGCGATTATGTTCAGAACATCCTTGTTATCCACGGAACTGCCTCCCATTATGCCCAGTATGAGCGCCGTTATTATCGGATAATGTTCTTCTCTCAACGTGCAGAAAGAAATGTTGTTTTCTTTCAGTCCATTTTCATACAACTTGAGTTTTAAGGTCGTTTCTGAACCTAATATCCCTATCTGTTCGATTTTTATTTCTTGAATCACTTTTATTGTTTCTTCAATTATGCTCAGGATAGGAATGTTTGAATCATTCCTCAATTCATCGATAAAGCAATGAACCGTATTGCAGGGAATTGCAATGAAGTCAGTGCCGGCATTTTCAAGCGTACGAATTCCCTTTTTGAGTTGATTCAGAACAAGTTTTTTATCAAGAACTCCTGTTTCATCAAAACCTTGCAAGGGCAGAGAATTGATTATGATCTGGGGGAAGTCCGTATCATTTACCGCCCCGTACTTCTGTTGAGCATACTTAATCATCGCACAATAAAAATTTGCCGATGTTGCGGGGCCCATTCCTCCTAGCACGCCTATTGTTTTATTTTTCATATTACACAACCTTTGATATTTTGCTCATTACATCATGATTTAACACTTTTAAAAGGGCTCGGCACCTTAATAAAGATAGAACTGCTGCTTGATAAAAAATGTATTTTCGAGACATTGTTCTGATCGTATTTTCGGCTTGCTGAACTCAATTCAGGTTTGTTTCATTCTTTGTATAAAGCAGCATTTTTCCGTTGAGACCTCCGTTGTATTCGCCGTTTTCGATGCTGACTTTTCCGTTGACGATAACGTATTCCGTTCCCGAGCTGTAGCGGCACGGCTCCGCGTAGGTCCCGTTTTCCCTGATGGTTTCGGGGTTGAATATGGCGATATCGGCTTTGTAGCCTTTTATAAGCAATCCTCTTTCTTTCATTCTAATAAGCTGGGCCGGTAAGGAGGTCATCTTCCGGATGGCATTTTCCATCGTCAGAACTCTGTCCTCTCTCACGTATTTTTGCAGGACACGCGCCTGGCTTCCGAAAGAGCGGGGATGGACAAACGGGGGACAACCGGATTCGCTGAGTATAGGCATTGCAGAGCCGTCGCTTGAAAACATCAACCAGTCTTCCTTCATGGCAGACTTCATATCGTCGTCGGACATGACGCCCGATGACTGCAGAAGGTCCGGTTCATCGATGACAAGTTCGGCCATAACATCAAAAGCATCCCTATTCTGTTCTCTGGCAATATCGCCTAAAATCTTTCCGATCAAATCGGTGTTTTTTCGTGCGTCGACGATGGCATAACTGTACCAACCACTCAGCTTCACGGGACTGGGATCGTGCTCTTCTCCCTCGAGAACAGACTTCCGGATCTGCTCCCTTTTCGTTTTATCTGAGAGGGCTTGAGCCAGTGCATCCATATATTGCTTTTTCAAGTCCGCTCTTTCTGTCTCTGTTAGGGAGTCTTCAGCCATCTTTTTTCTGAGTGAGGCGAAGGGCTCCATTTTATGGGGCAAACGGAAGACCGACCAGTCGGAATTGCTTTCAATCGCAATGATTGGTCCCACAGATGCTCTGTCGTAGGGGTACATGTCTGCTGTGATGTAAATCCCGTTTGCGCGTGCTTCGTTAATCAAATCGACGGATTCACCCAGCAATCCCCAGTTCTTCTTCCCCAGGGCCTTGAAATGCGCAAAATTGACCCTGACTCCTGTTTCTGCAGCAATCCGTATTGCTTCTTTGGTTGATGCGACCACTTCAGAATCCTCATCCCGTTGATGGGTGAGGTAAGCCCCGTCAAATTCGCCTACGACTTTTGTCATCTCTATGACTTCTTCGGTTGAGGCATACATATCAGGAATATATTCCAGACCGGTGCTCATTCCCCATGCCCCCTCTTGCATAGCCTGCTTGAGGATGGATTTCATTTTATTCAATTCTTCCGTCGAGGGCGCACGAGGCTCCAGGCTCAGGACTTCTGTACGTACTGTGCCGAAACCTACCATGTGGGCTACGTTTGTGCCCAATCCTTTCTTATCCCACCTTTCTTTTGTTTCGGCAATGGCAAAAGTGCCGATGCCGCAGTTGCCCGTAACTACCGTAGTCGTTCCCTGGATCAGATAATTAAGGATGGCATTGGCATCAGCGAAGTCCAAATCCTGATCGCAATGGGTGTGCATGTCGATGAATCCGGGGGAGACGACGAGCCCTTTGGCATCTATTATTCGATGTGCCGTCTTTTTTGAGAGATTTCCGATTTCTGTTATTCTGTCGCCCTTAATTCCGATGTCCGCATAAAACCAAGGGTTTCCGGTTCCATCGATTATCCTTCCGTTGATAATGAGGATATCGAATTCATCGGCGCTTTTCTGAGAACAGGTCATTAGTGACAAAACAAGTATCACCAGCATGAAAAAATGGAAAAAAGCTCTTTTATTCATAGTATTCTTTTCCTATTCAATTGGATTCAAAATAGACTCAATTTTTCTGCGAAGAAAATTCTTGATGAAATCTAAATTTATATCCAGTATCACTGCTGTCCCAACGTTGTAATCAAGATATCTTATAACATTAATAATATCATGAAGATATGAG
>JAFGNQ010000029.1 GCA_016926925.1 Candidatus Aminicenantota bacterium | reverse complement strand
TACAAGGTGAAATAGCTAACTTCATACAGAACTCAATGGTAATGAATGTGTGAAGTTTCCTGGTAGTGAATAGTAAACGGAAATGGAAGAAAAACTTATTGCCCCTTGTGGAATGAATTGTGGTGTTTGCGTCAGCTACCTGCTAAAAAGACCACGATTTCGTTGATGGCATCCTAAGTGGAAGAGACACTGAGTCGGGTTTGTTCGGTGATGCAGGCCATTAAAAAATATCTTCATTTGCCAGGAGGGAACAGAATGACTGTACAATCTATTGTCGGGAAAATAATTTTGGCTCTTTCTCTCTCTTTCTTTGTCTTTTTGTCTTATGCGTGCACACCAGGAAAACAAGAACCGGAATCGACCCTTACTGCTGAAAATATCTCCTATGTCGTCAGCCCGAATCTGAAGATCTCGGATGAGGAATTGAACGAATGCTGGATAGCTGTTAGCCCCAAAAATCCGGATATCCTGCTGGCTACAGCACAAACCGGAAACATGGAGGCAGCTTCTCTTGCCGAGCTGCGGCACTGCCGGCTTTTCCTCTCCCGGGATGGCGGCAACACCTGGGAACTGGTCACTCTTCCGGAATACGCGGCCGGGGCTTTCGATCCTCAGGTAGCCGCAGACCCGGAAGGCCGGATGTACGTCGTCTACGGCATGATCGGCAAGGATATGTTCGATCAATTCAGCCAGGGATATCCTCTGGAAAAATCCACCATTTATGTCTGGAGCACCCCCGATGAAGGAAAGACGTGGGAAGGACCGACTCCACTGGATTGCCCGGTGAGACCCGACCATCCGCGAATTCTGGTCATCGCCAACGGTCCTTATAAAGGAAGGGTTGTCATCGGTTGGAACGACGTTAAAGAAGACAAGCTGTTTTTCAACTATTCGACTGACTATGGCAAAACTTTCTCCAAGGCTGTCCTGGCCGCCAAAGGGATGGAACCCGGATACAAGTATGTGGCAACAGACCCGGTGATGCTTTCGGACGGAACGCTGATCCAGAGTTTTTTCCGCTACTACATCCCCCCCATCCATTCCAATAACGATACCACGGAAATTTATATGGTCCGCTCAGAGGACGGTGGAGATACTTGGAGCGAGAAAGAAGTCGTAGTGGAATTCGGGCCTTACTCATGGAAAAATCTGATCGGCGAAATCGACGCCTTTCCCAATCCCATGATGGTTTCCGATACTCATAAAAATAGTCCTTTCAAAGATCATATCTATCTCATTTGGGATGATGTGCATGAGGAAGCTGCCAGAATATGGCTCATGCGTTCGACCGACACGGGAAAAAGCTGGAGTGAGCCTATGGTTATCAGCGACAACCCGGGGCCGAAGGAAGGAGAGCCCGCCGACTTCAGGAACACGCCGGCTATCAACGTCAATAATGAAGGTTCAGTGGGTGTCGTTTGGTACGATAGACGGCAAGACCCGGCCAAAATCTGCTGGCGGTACATGATGGCCGTTTCAGAGGACGGAGGCGCAACCTTCAGCAAGAATTTCCCCGTGTCGAGTGAGGCCTCCTGCCCCCCGGCCGATTTCACACCCCTTCTGAAAACACACGACCTTTACGACGATAAAGTCAAGAAAATCCCTGAAGAACAGTTGGAGAAGATGGGGGAGATGGAACGACTCATGCATGATATGCAAGAGGTGATGCGTCAACTGCAAAAGGAGGCGACTGCGGATTTGACCAGTCCGCAGATCAAAGTGACTTACAACAAAGCCCGCAGTCTATCCATAGGCCACTACACAGGGCTGACCTCGGATGCTCACGGAACCTTCCATCCCTTGTGGATCGACAGCCGAAGCGGAAGACGACAGCTTTACACGAGTCAAGTTTCTAAAAAGAGTGAATGGCCGGCTGAGCTCAAGAAAACAGACGTTTCCGACAGAATAAAAATTGTCCCCGGTAAAATCGAACTCATTCCCGGCAGCAACCGGGTGAACTTCACCATTCAGATTCAGAACATGTCGGAGCAGACCATCTACGGACCGATTTTGCTCCTGCTTGCAGAGGGCGGAATATCCGGAACAGCCGGCGTCAACTCTAACTACACGGAGGACGGCCGGCTCGGTTGGAGCGTTTCCAAAGAGCTGGGCACACAGAACTGCCTTCACGCCAAACAAATAAGCGAACCCATAACAGTCGTTCTTGAGATCGAAGAAAAAACGAAGGCGGATGCGACCGTCGATTTCAATATCTACGGCCAGCTTAAATTGCCGGCTGCCGACCGATAAATATTTTTTTACTGTTTTAGAATCTTGGAGTAGAATACGACATCCAACAGTTCGAAAAGTTTTTATAGAGGAGGAGGAAATGCACACCAGGAAAAGAAAAGCTGTTTTATCCTCAGCAGTGGCTTTATTTCTATCGATATCTCTCTCTTTTATGCCCGGGTGCTCCAAATCAAAGAACAGTCTTTCTCCGGAAACATGGGGCGAAGGGATACTGGATCGCTACCTCGGTCAAGATGAAGCCCGCCAGTATGGGGATGCCATGCGGGAGCGGCACAAACTGGCGGTGGGAGAAAAGGGCATGATCGCCGGGACAACCGGGGGCGCTGCCGTCCATGCCGGCATACTGGCCCTGGAGAGGGGCGGAAGCGCCGTCGATGCGGCCATGATGACTGCCCTGACTCAAATTTGTCTGGCAGGCGGGGCCTGGGTCAGTTACGCGGGTTTCATGCAAATGATGTACTACGATGCCGCTACCGGAGAGATTCATAACATGAACGCCGCTTTCAACACCGTGCAGAATGAGACCGAACCCGCCACAATACCTATGGGACCCCCGGGTAATGATCCGCATCCGGACGGCCGTACGGCATTGGTCCCGGGATTTCTGGCAGGCGTCGAGGCGGCGCATCAGCGGTGGGGCAAGCTGCCCTTCGAAACGATTTTCGAGCCGGCTATTTATTTAGCAGAGAAGGGATTCCCGGTAGGCGATCTCCTGGCCGGTATGATTCAAAACAAGAAAGAAGTTTTAAGCCGATTGCCCGAGACCAAAGAAATCTTCGTCAAAACGAACGGTGAGTTTTACGCTAAAGGCGATATCTTCGTTCAGCCAAAACTTGCCAAGACGCTGCGTCGTTGTGCGCGGCAAGGAATCCAGCCCTTCATTTACGAGGGGGAATGGGCTGAGAAGTTCGTGGCGGCGGTCCAACGTGACGGCGGCAAGATTACGATGGACGATATGCGTAACTACAAAGTAATGTGGGCTGCTCCCATATCAACGACCTACGGTGACCATGAAATCTATACGGTGGGCTTGCCGGCTTATGGAGGTGTGGACGTATTGCAGGGGCTCAACCTCATGGAGCTGACAGGCGTACGCAGTTACGGCCACTACACGGAATCGCCCGATGCTCTATTCTGGCTGATTCAATCCGCCACTGCGTTCCGGACCCGATCCTTCTGGGCGATGGAATCGAAGGAAGTGCCCGGAGTGGACCTCCGTCTTCCCTCTCGCTATAAACGCAGCACGGCGGAAGCCCTCTGGCAGGCGGCACAAAACGGTAAGATCCCTTGGGCGCTCATGCCAAAAGGCAAACCTTCCGCTCACTCCGATGGAATCGTCGCTATCGATCAGTGGGGCAACCTTGTCGCCATGACACACACGATCAACACAGGCACCTGGGGAAATACGGGCATTAACGTAGGCGGCATCTCGATACCGGATTCCGCAAAGTTCCAGCAAGTCCAAATTGCGAACGCGGGTCCCGGAATGCGTCTTCCTGATCCCACCAGTCCTCTCATTGTCATGAGAGGAAGCAAGCCCGTGATTGCCATCGGATCGATCGGCTCCGGACTTCACTACAAAACACTCTGCGTATTGACCAGCATGCTGGATTTCGGCATGAATCCTAAGGAGGCCATCGACATAGGCTGTCTGATGGACAGCTTTTCTGCCGCCGGCAACCTACAGGCGATCGGCAAGGGCGAATTCGAACCCGAGATCATCGAAGACGTAAGGAAGATGGGACAGAGTTTTCGCATCGATCACGAACAGCGGATGGGATTAGGACGCGGCTATCTCGTCGTGATTTTTATCGATCCCGAGACCGGCCGGATCGAGGGTGCTTGCCCGGGCGAATTCTTCGGCGGCGCGGAGGGCTACTAAAGGGAAGCCGTCAGAGTCTTCAAGTCCTCAGTAACCGAGTGATTCGCCGATGAGGACGACGGTGATTCGTTCCGGGTCGCTGCTCGATTCCGTGACGACGAGTTGATTGCAGATCCGGTAAGGCGGATGGCAGTTCGGGTCGCTGCAAAAGCCCAGTTTGGAACAGGGGGTGTCCACTTGGACACGGACGGCATTTATGGGGCCTGCAGTGGTTTTTATTCTGGCTATGCCATCTTCCACCGATCGGACGACCTTGTTCATGCCGACCATCAGGATAACTTTTTTAGGTCCGTATATCATGGCCGCAACCCTGTTGCCGACTCCGTCCTGGTTGACGAGCTTGCCGTCTGATGTGATCGCGTTGCTGCTGGCTATGAAGACATCGGAGAGCAGACTTTCGCGCCTCATTTCGTTGATGCGCTCCGGAGTCACGCCTTCTTTATACCGGTCCAATAACCGGATATTCATCTTCCTAAGGGCGTCGATCAGCCCCGTTTCGATAATAGTCATGGATCCGCCGAGGCCGACGAGTGCGCCATCGGGAATCAGTTTACAGACTGCTTCAACGGCTTCTCGGCCATTTTCATAATAGACTCCATTGATGTTTCGTTTCTTCAGGCTTTTAATGATTTGTTCGGCCTGGTTTTTAAAAGTTTCTTTTATAGGGTCCATCGTATTTTCCTCCTCAATCATTTGCCATATCAATGATTCCATACCAGTCTTTATGTGTGATTCGGGTTCCATACTTTTTTGAGAGAGTCTGCAGCAATTCGATGATTTCCCGTCCCCGCTTATTATCGGCCAATCGCGGCGATCCCATCCGCTCGCCCGCTACATGAAGGGTCACGGGAATGAGATCGATCCTGTGCACTTTTTTCTTTCTTATCGTGAATCTGGCGAGAAATGTTTCAGCCTCCTCCCTTGGATCCTGACCTCGAAGGCTGGGAGCTGTATCTTCGTATCCGGAAAGGCTTTCCTGATCGCGCGAGAAAACTATGGCTGGAATTTTATTGGGCGTTTTCCATTGATAAATAAAATTTCCCTGGCTGTAAAGAATGGGTTTCCCCTTGTAAATTTCTATTCCTCGCAGCACATGCGGTCCATTCCCCAGAATAACATCCGCACCGGCGTCGATAGCTCTATGAAATACAGGGGTCTGGTTCGGCGGGACCTTATCCGGCAGATCGTAGGCCCTGGCGTGTTCCACCCAGTGAACGTGGAAGTGAACCATGACGAAATCCGCATGCCGCTTGGCGAGAACGATTCTGTCCTCCATAGCCTTTACATCCTCTTCGACGGGAGCACGGATGGTTTTCGTCGTTCCATTTTCTTGTTCGATCAATACCTCGGGGGCATAAATTGTCGCAATGACCGGCCCCTCTGAAGAATGCTTGACGCCCCAACTGGCAGAGTAGTTGGAAAGAAAGGCAAATTTCGTCATATAGATTTGTCTTTTATCCGGAGCCACGGCCTCTTGCGGGTTCAAGCCCGCCCCCGCAAAACCGATACCGCTTCGTTTGAGAATTTTGAGGCAGTCTTTCAGGCCTTCGGGCCCATAATCGAACTGATGGTTGTTGCCCAAACTGACAAGATTGATGCCGATTTTCGCAATTTCCCAGGCGAAATCTCTCTCCCGGCGAAAATCATAGGTTCCTCTTTGCTCTTCCGGTTTTTCGTTGAGGGACATTTCCAGATTTCCGTAGGCGATGTGAGCATCCTGCATGACCCTGTAAATATTCTGATATTCTGGCTCTTCATAGCCGCTGATTTCCCGGGTGAAGATCATGTCGCCAACAGCAGTGACGATGATATCCCCTTTTTCCACCTCCAACAGTTTATCGATCCGCTCATCCCAGTTGATATCCTCAGATCGGTAACTGTCATCGACGGGATAAGATAAACCTATCTCAACACTCAAAGGCATGATGAAAATTATCAATGTGACTCTGCCGAGCAGGCTTAAAAAGCTCCGTTTCGATAGCCTCATAAGGATCCCTCCTTTATGAATTTTGAGTGAAAAGTTGAAAATCGATTATAAAGTCGGCTTTTGCCTGCGGGAACATGTTGAGAGTAAGAGTCCTTCATGGCGGAGTATTTCTCTCTCTAGGATTACATAACATTAATAATATATCGATTGCGAGTCAAATGGATTGATTGCTTTTGTCTCCATCCCCGAACAGCTAGGGTGCATGCCTTCCACAAATGTCAGGCGTGATGTAACGCGATGTGCTTAATTGAGAAATCCAGTGACGTGGAGTATAATAAGCAAAGTCTCATTACAGGTTTTGCACCTTTTTTTTGGTTTCCATATATCTTCAGTGATTCGGAACATCGTCTTGATTGTTCATTCACATACGTGCGTGGCTTGGTCACCGGCAACGATAAGGAAAATCGGCTATGCATATCTGCGGGCCGCACCTCCGCAAAATTTCAGAGATGAAAGAAAAAACGAAACCGACGGCTAGAGGGAAAAAACAAGAGCGTAAGCCATGAAAGAACTCAAATCGAAAGAGTTTCCCACTCTTCCTCGAAAATTGACTGGCCTGGGGGAGCTGGCGACCAACCTGTGGTGGAGCTGGCATCCGGAAGCACGCATGCTTTTCAAGAAACTGAACCGCACGTCCTGGAAGGAAAACGGCCATAATCCTGTGAAGATGCTCAGAGAACTTCCCGGGGAAATATTGGAATCCGCAGCACGGGATGCCCAATATTTGATGCATTATGACTCGGTGCTTGAACAATACCGGAAAGACATGGATGCGGAGAGAAGCTGGTTTACGGAAAACATCGCTGCCGCGTTAAAATTTCCCATCGCCTACTTCTCCGCTGAATACGGCCTGCACCATTCACTGCCTTTTTATGCGGGTGGATTGGGTTTCCTGGCAGGGGATTATCTCAAAGAATGCAGTGATCTGGGGCTGCCCGTGGTGGCCGTGGG